>JAICHC010000778.1 GCA_025922795.1 Candidatus Binatia bacterium
AAACACCGCCGTTATCCCGGCTAACACGATTTGCCGAAGGCCCTTTCGAGAAATCACAAATCGGCGCACCTGCGTTCCCCGTAAGACAAGGATCGAGTATACACTATTCATGGTTCTGACCCTCCTGGCGGCTCGTCTTACACTGCCCGTCAAACACCGCCCCCTCCTCCAAAATCAATACCGGCGTCACAATGTTGCCGAAAATCCGCGCCGTCCGGCCGAGCTCGATCCGTTCGCGACCGGTGATATTGCCTCTTACCAGTCCGCTGATGATCCCCACGGCCACTTGGACTTCGGATTCGATTTCAGCCTCCTTGCCCAAGAGAAGCGTATCCGCAGAAAACAGTTCACCGCGAAATTTACCGTTCATCGCTACCGTCCCAATGAAGTTGAGACGTCCTTGTGCTTCACAGCCATGATCGATAATTGAAGTGATGCCATTCTTGCTATTCGAATTTTTCGTCCAGAGACCCATAATTATCACGACCTATATTTTGGATTTAGGAAAATTGCAAAAGAAGCGTTGTTCAAGCGCTCCGCGAAGGGCAATTCCGGTGGCTATTGGCGATACGATGCTGGCCGCAACATCCATGCCACGGAGTATATTTTTGGGCCCGACGACAGAGCACGACATCATGAGTCGGTTTCCGACAATAGGCCTCGTGATGAACAAAAATACTTGTCCGAGCGGTTCTTTTCTGTGCACCCTCGAAATCTCGAAAATCCTCGTCAAGAAAGCCCAACGAGCGACGATAAGGAATTGTGAGCGAAATGATTCTATGGGCGCCGAGAAGTTCGGCGGCACGGATGACAAAATGCTAAAATTTTTGAAACGTCAGCTCAAAGAAAGCGCTTCGTGAACAATCGCACCGAACAAATTTTTTGAAAGAGTTTTTTGGAAACGGGGCGAACCCGGAAGTCAGCTGGCGAGACTCTTCCTCCTAGAGCGTCAACGCCCCTGCACCTTCCTCAGCAAACTCATATCCTCCAGGTCATCGGGTGTAAACGTCTTCGCAATCTTCAATGTTTCGCGGTAAATCTCGATTTCCCGTTCGACTGCGCTGCGCGGCTTCGTGCCATCCTTGCTGAAGGCCGGCACTTGTGCTGTGAACGCTTTTTCGGCGAGCGCAGGATCGAGCTTGTGATAGTTCGAAACATACTGAACGACCTCATTATGATGGGCTGGATTGAGCAAATAGGTCATCGTCCGGTATAGCCCGGCAACCACGCCAAAGACCTTTTGCGGATTCTTTTTAACGTTGTCGATGGTCGTGACCAGACCGATGAAACTCAGCGGCGCATAAGTTCTGGCTTCGGCAAGTTTATTGTACCCTTTTGCTTCCAAGTCCTGGGCGTACGGCGGAGCGAGCAACGTCGCGGCGATTTTTCGCGTCGTGAGAGCCTTGATGTTGTTATCGGTGATCTGCATCCCAATTAGGGTCACACGGGACACATCGATGCCATTGCCCCTGAGGATCACGTTTGCGGCCATACCGACCGCGTCCGTCAGCGCGGTCACACCGATTGTCTTTCCGGTAAGCTCCTGAATCGATTTGATCTCGGGCTGCGACAACAAAACGTGAGCGGGATCCTGCTGGACGTAAAACATTCTTTTTAGCGGTAAGCCGCGCATCATCGCCGACGTTGCCGCCCCGGTGGTCGAGGAAAAATCGAGTTCGCCGGCCAACAGCGCGGCGATCGCCGTCGGCGGTGCCATCATGACAAACTGCGGCTCGATCCGTTCGGCGGCGAAGAACCCTTTGTCCTTACCGAAATAGTACGGCATCAGCGATAAGCTTTTCGACGGAATGTGGATCGTGACCTTGGCAGGCGCCGAGGCAGCGTGGATTGACTGAGCCGCAAAGACAAACGCCAGCATGGCAATCGCGCCAAAAAAAGCGCCGAAAAGGAATTTTTTTTGTGAAACTATTCGCACCAAGTATCTCCCGCCGAGAACATTACTCGTGAAACCGGCTGGCCGCCTCAGCCGCCACTTCTTTGACCGCCGGCAGCGGGCAGAACCCCTGTGCCTCGACAGCGAAGACCGGATTGAATTTGCTGCGGAAGTTTTCCAGGGCAATGATCGCCGCAAGCTCGACCAGTTCTTCCTCCGAAAAACGGCGCTTCATCCGATTAAAGAACCGGTCCGTCACACGCTTGTTGGTGTAGGTCATTCGCTCGCACAGCTCTAATGCGAGCTTTTCGCGCTCCGAAAAAAGCGGGCTCTTTTTGTAATCGCCCAATGCCGCTTCCACTTTTTCGGCCGATGCACCGTTGCGCATCCCACTGGACGCGTTGATATCAATTCAATAGGGGCAGCCGTTGATGCTCGCGGCTTTCATGCACAGCAGATGGCGCAAGTCGGCGCTGATCAACCCCGACTGCAGAATACCGGCTTGGAGCGCCTGAACGCCTTTTTGAATGGTCGGTCTCAGGCCGTACACCTTCGCGGTATTCAGAATCGACCCATACTGTTTTTCCTGCTCTTCGAAGATCTTGCGGGTTTCCT
>JAICHC010000779.1 GCA_025922795.1 Candidatus Binatia bacterium
CGCAGAGCACGCGGCCGCCGCCGACCCGCTCGCTGATCTGACCTACCGACGACTCGATGAAATGCTCCATCGTCCAGTCGGGCCGGCAGCCGCAGATACGGAAAATAAAATTGTTCAGCACTTCGCGCCCGCGTGGGGTGTGCGCGACCTCGGGATGGAACTGCACGCCGAAAAAGCGCCGGCTCGGATCGGTAAAAGCGGCGATCGGCGAATTGGCGCTGTGCGCTAGCACATGCCACCCTGGCGGGGAATGCGTCATCTTGTCGCCGTGGCTCATCCAGACCCGGGTGGAGTCCTGCTTGGCGAAGCCATGAAACAAATCGGCATCGTCATCGATAATTAATTCAGCCGGCCCATACTCTCGACGCTCGGCGCGTGCCGCCTCGCCGCCGAATGTGACATTAACCAGACCCATGCCGTAGCAGATGCCGAGAACCGGCATGCGCAGCTCGAACAACTCTCGGTCGACCCGCGGCGCGTTCTCCTGGTAAACGCTCGCCGGGCCGCCGGAGAGGACGATCCCTTCCGGCCGCAACGCTTCAATCTTTTTTAGCGGGATATTGAACGGGTGAATTTCGCAGTAGACTTTAGACTCCCGGATGCGCCGCGCGATCAACTGAGTGTACTGCGAACCAAAATCGAGGACGAGGATCATTCGACTCTATAATTAGGCGCTTCTTTGGTGATGAACACATCATGAACGTGGCCTTCGCGAAGCGCCGCCGAAGTGATTTGCATGAACTTGGCCTTCGCTCGCATGGTGGCGACATCCCGGCAGCCGAGATAGCCCATGCCGGCGCGCAGGCCGCCGACCAGTTGGTGGATATTAAACGAAAGCGAGCCTTTGTACGGCACCTGCCCTTCGATCCCTTCGGGGACGAGCTTGTTGCTCTCTGTCACATCGGCTTGGCCATAACGGTCACGGCTGCCCTGACCCATAGCACCAATCGAGCCCATGCCGCGGTACACCTTGTAAGTCCGTCCCTGGTAGAGAATGGTCTCGCCCGGACTTTCTTCGGTGCCAGCGAACAAACTTCCGATCATGACGGAATCGGCTCCGGCGGCCAGTGCCTTGGTGATGTCGCCGGAATATTTGATCCCGCCGTCCGCGATGATCGGCACGTTGTAGCGGGCCGCCGCCTTGGCGCAACTGCCGATCGCCGTAATCTGCGGCACGCCGACACCGGAAACGACCCGCGTCGTGCAAATGGAACCGGGTCCCACACCGACCTTGACAACATTCACGCCAGCCTGAATCAAAGCCGCCGTGCCTTCCGGCGTCGCCACGTTGCCGCCCGCCAGGTCGAGCTCCGGATAACGCCGGCGAATTTGGCCGACGACATCGAGAACGTTCTTCGAATGACCATGGGCGGTATCGACCGCCACCAGATCAACGCCCGCCCGCACCAGGCTGTCCACCCGCTCTTCCCAATCCGCGCCGACGCCGACCGCCGCTCCGACGCGCAAACGACCGCGCTCGTCCGTGCAGGCATTGGGGTACTGAATTTTCTTTTGAATGTCTTTGACCGTGATCAAACCCCTAAGCTCGAAACGGTCATCGACGACCAGGAGTTTTTCGATGCGGTGCTGGTGCAACAATTCCTTCGCGGTCTCGAGATCGACGCCGGGCTTGACCGTCACCAGATTTTCCTTGGTCATGACCTCGGACACGGGCCGGTCATGGCGCTTCTCGAAGCGCAAATCTCGATTGGTGAGAATGCCGACGAGACGACCGTTTTTTGTCACCGGCAATCCGGAAATGCCGTACCTGTTCATGATCTCCTGAGCGTCGGAAATTTTCTGGTCCGGCGCCACCGTGATCGGATCGGTGATCATCCCGCTTTCGAACTTTTTGACTTTTTCGACTTGCGCCGCCTGCGCCCAAACGGAAAGATTGCGGTGGATAATGCCAAGGCCGCCCTCTTGGGCCATGGCGATCGCCGTCTTGGACTCCGTTACGGTGTCCATCGCCGCGCTCACCAACGGGATGTTGAGCGTGATTTTTTGCGTTAAACGAGTGGAAACGTCGATGTCGCGGGGCAAAATGGACGATTCGGCGGGAATCAGCAGGACATCATCGAAGGTTAAGCCGACCGGCAGGACTTCTTGTTCTAGCATCGTTCACCTCCGAGCGAGGCTAAAAAAAAACCCAGACCGGGGCCTGGGTTTTGAGTGCCGTTGAGTTGTCTACAAGCAAACATGGAATCTTATACCAGGAAACTTTTGGGGCGGCAAGAACGCCAAGTCACGCGATGACGGAGCTCGCCGGCAGCAAGAACTAATAAATTAGCGAACGATGGCGGGCAAGCGATACCGGCAGGAGAACCATTCAGGACGATCGACGGGTGCAAAGGACGCGGTACCGGGCGGGTCCGCGAGACTGTTGGACCATCGGCAGTCGACGCAAAACCGCGATTGGAGAATCCGGTGAAACGCGCATGCTCAAACGAAACAACGGCTAATCGTCAACGCAGCCCCAGATA
>JAICHC010000780.1 GCA_025922795.1 Candidatus Binatia bacterium
ATTGCGGTGATTGATTACGGCATGGGTAACCTACGCAGCGTGCAGAAAGGACTTGAGCGCGCCGGCTGCGAAGCGGTCGTGACGCGCGATTTAGGCAAAATCGAGTCGGCGCGCGGGGTGGTGTTGCCGGGCGTCGGCGCCTTCAGCGCCTGCATGGACAACCTTGGTCAATTCGGTTTGATCGAGCCCATTCGCGATGTGGTGCGAAGGAAAAAACCTTTTCTGGGGATTTGTCTGGGGTTTCAATTGCTCTTTTCCGAGAGTGAAGAGTTCGGCCCACAGAAGGGCCTCGAGCTTTTTGCCGGCAAGGTCGTTGGTTTTCACGCCCGCGAAAATCTCAAAGTCCCGCATATGGGCTGGAACCGGATCGATAAGAAAAAACAGTCGCTGTTTCTCGAAGGGCTGTCCAGCGGCGATTACGTCTACTTTGTTCATTCGTTTTACGTGGTGCCGGCCGACAGTTCGATTGTTGCCACGACTACCGACTACGGCGAGCCATTTGTTTCGAGCATCGCGACGGAAACTCTATTTGCCTGCCAGTTTCATCCGGAAAAGAGCCAGGAGCTGGGGTTGCGTATCCTCGCCAACTTTGGCCGCTTCGTGAATTCAAATTGACAATGAGATTAACCATAGCGCTAAAAGTTCTTCCGCCGACGGACGAGCCGCTACGAGCGCAGGCAATGGACGTCTGCCTTGTAGGCCGCCACCACCCGTTCCTCTCCGGCGCGGCGATTCGCATAGTATGGATTAAACGCGACCTTCACGTTCGAGTGCCCGCGCCCTACGCGGCTCGCCCCTCGGCTACTTACTTATAAGCGGGTTCGTAATCTCATGCTGATCATTCCCGCGATCGACCTCAAAGACGGCCGCTGCGTCCGGTTGTTCCAGGGCGAGATGGACAAGGAAACCGTCTATTTTGAAAATCCGCTGGATGCTGCGAAGCACTGGGTCGCTGAAGGCGCGACTTTCCTTCACATCGTCGATCTGAACGGCGCAGTCGAAGGCCGACCCGTGCATACCCGAGAAGTCGAAGCGATCTGCAAGCAATCGGGATTGTCGGTGGAGCTTGGCGGCGGTCTGCGGTCGAGCGAAGCCGTGCAGGCGGCCCTGGATCTCGGCGTAGCACGGGTCGTGATCGGCACGGCCGCTTACGATAACGCGGAGTTTCTGCGCAGACTATGCGAAAAATTTCCCGGCAAGATCGTCGCCGCCATCGATGCACGCCAAGGCAAAGTGGCAGTCAAAGGTTGGATCGAAACCACTTCGATGGATGCGGTCATGCTCGCCCGGCGCTGTCAGGAGGACGGCGCAGCGCGGATCATCTACACCGACATCAGCCGAGATGGCACACGTCAAGGCGTGAACGTGGAGGAGACTCTTAGAATCGCCCGCGCGGTAACCGTTCCGGTCATTGCTTCCGGCGGCGTGTCGACGCTTGATGACATCGGCAAGCTCCTGCCACTGGAAAACGAAGGCGTCGAGGGCGTGATCGTCGGACGGGCGCTGTATGCGGGAGCTTTTACTTTACGTGAAGCGTTGAATGCTGCCGCCAGCTAGTTCGCTTTACTCACCCCGGATGCGCCATAGATACAAGACGTGCTGATGCTTGTACCCGCCGGGCTTCAGTTCATATTCAGGCATTCGCACCGTTTTGTCCGGCTTCCAGCCTTCGATGCCGAAGTCATGGGCGACGATGCGCGCTCCCGGTTTCAGGTATTTTTTGAAATTCGGCTTCATCTTCTCGTTGAACCAAGGGAGCATGTAAAGAGTGACTACAGTCGCCGGCGAGAGATCGGTTTTCAGGGCATCTTCGGCGCGAAACTGGACCAGGTGTGTGACGCCGGCGGCCGCCGCATCCTTCCGTGCTTTCGCCAAAAGCAGACGATCCATTTCAATACCGACGGCATGGACGCGGTATTTTTTCGCCGCGCGGATGACGATCCTGCCGTCGCCGCTGCCTAGGTCGTAAACGACGTCGCTCTTTTTGACTTCCGCCAATTCGAGCATTTTGTCGATAACCTCGAGGGGCGTCGGCACGAACGGGATTTCCTCGGGATAATCGGCGCTAAATGCGATCGAATCGGCGCTCAGCATCCAGCTAAGCGCGAGCACAGCGATGAATTTTCTCATGACGGACACTGATAGCATGCTGATCGCAAACAGTGAAATAGCGGGGTTAGGCCGATTCCACGCACCCCAAACTAGCAAGCTGCTCAAAAGACTCAGGGGGAGGCGCGAGCACAAAATTGGAGTGTTGGAGTAATGGAATATTGGAGTATTGGTCTTGAATTCACCACTCCAGCACTCCATTACTCCAGTCCGGATGAGACGGGTGAGCGCACCGTTCGACATGGCTCAGGGCGACGTCTATGCTTCCTTTTCAGCAGCAGCCTGCAAGATTGTGCTTTGGATCAAAGAGGATTATCTATATGAAGATATGGAAAACCACAGCACGCTTAACAGCCAAAAGCGCCC
>JAICHC010000781.1 GCA_025922795.1 Candidatus Binatia bacterium
GGCGGCAAAGACTTGCTACTCACACCGGTAAAAAGCGCGCAGGGATATATTGCGAAATTCGCTATCGGCCTGCAAAGCTCCTGACTTCGTCTCGAATGCAAAATTCGAATTTCGGATTTCGAGCTTGGGATTTGAATTTCTTCTTGGCCGTCTCCGGGTGTTTGCACCGACAAACTGTTGACATCCCGCCGCCCCTTACATATTTCCATTTGAAGATCCTGAGTCGCAGGGGAGACCATGGCCGCAAAAAAACACTACATTGTCGGCGTTGACACCGGCGGCACGTTTACCGACGTCGTCGTCCTAGGCGATCGCGGCGAGGTCTGGACGGCCAAGGCCTCGACCACGCCCGACGATTTCTCCCTCGGCGTGATGGACGCCGTGGCCCAAGCCGCGAACGCTGTCGGCGTCGATGGGGCCGAGCTGCTCGATCAAACGACTTTGTTCAAACATGGCAGCACCGTGGCGACCAACGCGTTGATCACGCACAACGGCT
The DNA here is from genome assembly GCA_025922795.1 of Candidatus Binatia bacterium. The sequence goes on from JAICHC010000781.1 coordinate 497, forward strand.
GCAAGGTCGGCCTCATCACCACCAAAGGCTTCGAAGACACCACCGAGATCATGCGCGCCATCGGACGGGTCGATGGTCTGTCCGACGACGAGATCAAGCATGTCACCTGGATAACCAAACCGGAACCGTTTGTACCGCGAGAGCGAGTCATCGGCGTGCGCGAGCGCATGGATTACCAGGGCAATGAAATCGTGCCGCTCAATTGGGACGATGTCATGCAAGCGATCCGCTGGCTGATCGAAGATGAAAAAGTCGATGCCATCGCCGTGAGCTTGATGCATGCCTGGGCCAATCCGCGCCACGAAGAAGAGATCCGCGCACTCACCGCCGAAGCCGATCCACAGCGCAAAGTCTATTGGTCTTTCGGCAGCGCGCTGTCGCAAGTGGCCGGCGAATACGCGCGCGCCAACACGGCGATCCTGAACAGCTACCTGGGTCCGACGGTGGAAGGCTATCTCAAAGGCTTGGAAAACAAGCTGCAGGAAGCCGGTCTCAAGGCACCGCTGCTGATCATGCAGGGCAACGGCGGCGTGGCGCATCGCGAGCACGTGAGCGCCATCGCCAATCTGCAATCGGGTCCTGCCGGCGGTATGATCGCTTCGGCCCATATCGCGGGGTTGTTAGAGCACAAAAACGTGATCACCACCGATATGGGCGGCACTAGTTTCGATGTCGGTTTGATCACCGAAGGCTACTGGCGTTATGCCCAGGAACCGATCGTCGAGCGATTTCGCATGCTGCAGCCGATCATCGATATCGAATCGATCGGCGCCGGCGGCGGCACCATCGCGCAGATAGAGCCGGAAACCGGCCGCCTGCTGGTCGGGCCGCGCAGCGCCGGCGCCAGTCCCGGACCGGTCTGTTACGACGGCGGCGGCGAGCAAGTGACCGTGACGGACTGCGACCTCGCGCTCGGCATCATCGACCCTGCTTATTTTCTCGGTGGCAGAAAAAACTTGAACAAGCACAAAGCTCTGCAGGCGATCGACGAAAAGATCGCCCGGCCCTTGAAATTGAAAGTCCAGGAAGCCGCCGCCGGAGTCTACGACATCGTCAACGCCAAGATGTCGGATCTTATTCGCCGCCAAGTTGTGCGCACCGGCTACTTGCCCGACGAGTTCGTCATCTACGCCTTCGGCGGCGCCGGTCCGGTGCACGCCGCCGGCTTTGCCGCGGAGCTTGGGATCAAGCAGATCTATGTTTTTGCCACATCGCCGGTCTTTTCCGCTTTCGGCGCTGCCGCCGCCGACGTCATCCGCACGCGCGTGATGAGCTGCCAGTACATCCTGCCGGCCAATCCGGCGGTGATCAATCAACGATTGGACGCCATTGAAAGCGAGATGAAAGATCAGATGATCGGCGAAGGCTTTAAAGCCAACGAGGTCGAATTTCGCCGCTACTTCACGATTCGTTACCGCCGCCAGAGCGCCGGCGTGGAAATGGCCGCCCCGAGTGAGCGGTTCAACGCCAAGCGCATGGCGGAAATGCAAGGCGCTTTCGAAAAGAAATACCAAGACCTCTACGGCGTCGGCGCCGGCTACGCCAAGGCGGGCATCGAGATCAGCGAGATCCGCATCGATGCCGTCGGCAAGGTCGCCAAGCCCAATCTCAATCCCAAGCGGAAATCCGCCGCCAAGGCGCGCGCCGCGCGCAAAGGCAAGCGCCATGTGTTCTTTACCCGCCCCGAGCGAAAACTTATCGATACCCCGGTTTTCGATTACCAACGGCTCGGCGTCGGGAGCGTAGTGCGCGGTCCGGCGATTATTGAGCTGCCGTTCACCACCACGCTAGTGCCGCCGGAACATAAAGTGACCGTCGATCGATATATGAATTTGGTCATGCAGGTGCCGTGAAGAGACTGGAGTAATGGAGTACTGGAGTGTTGGAGTGATGGCAAAAAGATCCCGGCGTTTGTGGTTTGGACTTTCTTCTTTTGCGTCCTTTGCGTTGTTTGCGGTTAATCATTCGAACACC
>JAICHC010000782.1 GCA_025922795.1 Candidatus Binatia bacterium
AAGCGAATCGCAGATACTAGGGCGCTTGGCGCTGGGCGATCGGTGCCTCGCCCGGTGACCGCGAGTAGGAGACCCACGATCGAATTCACGCTCGGCAACTGTAACGCTAAAAATGCGCGCGAATCTCCATGGCCTCTCTATAAATTTCAGCGGCAACGTCGCATGAGCCTGGCGTCACAACTGTACTACGATTGCTCCAGCAGAAATCAGTTTGAGCGCTGAACTTGAAATGCGCCGATTGGAACCAATCACCGCTCTAGGAAGCTAAGCGCAATTCCGGAACCGCACGCCCGTCGCTTGCATTCCGTTGTTCGTATTGCATCAGACTGCGTCGGATATAACCGGGGTCGATGTTGAGAATTCCGCAGACGTTTTCGAGACTAAAAACACCGTAGTTATCGCCCTTAAAAAACCACTCTTCGGCTTCGCGGAAGCTGCGCTTTTTGTGGCGGTTTTTCGTGAAACAATCACGTAGGTAGCAGTCGATCGCGTCCCGCAAGACCGCTGCCACCAGTCGACGCTCCGGAGTTTCCGCAGGACGACCCTGGTAGACGTGTAGATATTCGTCGAGGCACAAGACATCGGGCTGGCCAAACAGCTTCGCCTCTTCGCGAGAGAAACGGTCGTCGCCGTCTTCACGAGTTGCAAAATAATTTTTTTCCGCCATGAATCACCTCGTCCGCCGCCGCTATATCCCCCTTGCCCTGGCGAGAAGCGTTAACGGCGCATTCAGACTCGAGCCCTTGTTTCGGTACGATGCCACTGCGCGATTCTTTGCAACTCCTGTACCGGGATACGCGCTGCCGGCAGCTTGCGAAAACTCTCGGAAATGGCGACCCAGAGGCTATAGAACGGTGATGAAAGGAGGAAAAATGCAGAAAACTTGTTGGAAAAACTCTTACTGTGATGGTCTAAGGCTTCACTATTCGGCTAAACGTCGTCCTATTCTTAAGACATGGGCTGATCGAAAATGATCTTTTCTCAGGAATGCGGCACGTTCCCAAACTTTGCGCAGAGAAAAGTTATGAACAGTCGGTTTTACTATCGTCAACGAAATTCTAAATTGTAACGGGATGCTGTACGGGTAAGTCGAGCTTGCCCGTACAGCATTTATTAATGCGGATTGCCTAGCGTGAATACACCCGATCGATGAACCCCTCCTTCTCGAGTTCACGCACGATGCTGTCGTCAATCAGACTATCCACCGTCACCTTGCTTGCCGGGGACTGCTTGAGGGCTTCGTCGAGTTGAATTTTCATGCCCTCCCGGGTGGTATAGGGAACCCGCTCAATGATCTTGGCCGTCGAATTATAGGAAGCATCCAGATAGGCTTTGTTCGCCGCGCGCAAATACTTGACGACAATTTTTTGCGTTCCGGCTTTGTTGGTTTTGAAATAATGCGAGCTCTCGATCAACGACATCATGACTCGCTTCACGATCGAGCGGTTCTTCGCGAGATAGCTCTTGGTCGTCACGGCGCAAATAAACGGCAACGGATACGGCTTTTTGAGATCGGCCATGTCCGCAAGCACGCGGTGCGGCAATCCGCCCGGAATCAGATGCACGTTTCCCGGCGGTGAAGGAAATCCGGCGATCACGCCGCGGCTGAATCCGGCGGCGCGCTCGGACGCTCCGCCGACCTGGAGAATTTTCACATCTTCCATGGGACGCAAACCCAAACCCTTCAACAATTCCCGCGCCGCCACGTCGGAGACGCTGCCGAAACGGCTGATGCCGATCGACTTTCCTTTCAAATCTTCGGCTGTTTTGATGCTGTCCAAAACGACCAATTCATAAGCCAAAACATTGATCGGGCAGCCGACGCTTACGGTCTCAGCGCCGCGCACATTGGCATTGGCAACCCCACTCCCGGCTGCGTTGCCGATTTGAATGTCCTGGGCAACAATGGCGGCAATGCCGACGGTCGTGCTGCCGATATAAACCAACTCCACATCCAGGCCGTTTTTCTTGTAGAAGCCGACCTCCTGCGGAATGGTCCACAACTGATTAAGCGTGTCGGTCGAACTGTAAGCGATTTTAATTTTGTCCTGGGACTCCGCGCTGCCCGCCGAGCCGATAATCAGCAAAACAGCAATGAACCCGAGAAGCTTTTTCCAGTTACAAAAACTGTCGTTCATAATCCCTCCTGTTTTTCGCTATTGAAGACGGCGCAACCTGCTCCGCGCCGACAATCCTGTCGCCTTGTTTATTGGGTTTATTGTTGCTGTATCTCGCCTGCCATTGTCACCTGTTGCCTTCTTAATGCCTGATAAACCCGTTCCGCCGTCGCGGGAATGCTGAACAAGCGCACGCCGCAGGCGTCTTGAATGGCGTTGGCAATCGCGGCGGGCGGGCTCACGTTGGCGTGCTCGCCGATGCCCTTCGCTTCGTAAGGGCCAGGACCGTTCCGGCCTTTGATCAGCACGGTTTTGAAGCGCGGGATATCGAGGATATTGGGGATTTTGT
>JAICHC010000783.1 GCA_025922795.1 Candidatus Binatia bacterium
CGTCCCTCGTCGTCGACGATTTTGGCCTCGAATGCCGGTGTCACTTCGCCGCTGCTGCCTGCTTTAGCGCGGCCGGGACGATTCGCCAAAAAATCGTGGGTCGCTTCCGTCGACCCAACCACGTCGAGAAGTTCCAAGCCGGTGCGATCCTTCCATAGATGAAAAAGTGCCGGCGGTAGCGGCTCGCCCGAAGATAAACAAATCCGCAGCGAGCTTAAATCATATTGTTTTTCGATACGCAAAAAACGCGCGTACAAGGTCGGTACGGAAAAGAAGAATGTCGGCCGGTATTCCTCGATGACTTGAAGGATTTTCTCCGGATCGGGTTTGTCCGACCACAACACTGTCGAGGCGCCGAAACGCAAAGGAAAGTAGAGCGAGTTTCCGAGGCCGTAGGAAAAAAACATTTTCGAGGCGGAGAAACAGAGATCGGTTTCGTTCATCCCGAGAACTGGCTTGACGAAAAGATCGGTGATCGTAATCATGTCGTGCTGCAAGTGAACGGCGCCCTTGGGATTGCCGGTGCTGCCTGAAGTGTAACCCCAGAAGCAAACGTCGTCTTTGGTGGTTTTCTCAGCAGCTAGCTCATCCGAAGCTTGGCCGATCAGAGTCTCATAGGGCAGCGCTTTTCCTTGGGCCTTGCCGACAACCAGGATGTGCTTCAGATACGGTGTCTTGTGCCAAATCTTCTCGATTTCCGGCAGGGTCGATTGGTGGACGACGATCGCTCGCGCCCGGCTGTCGTTGATCAGGTATTCATAATCCTTGGCGAACATCCAGGGATTGATCGGCACCGCCACTGCGCCAATTTTGATGGCGCCAAAAAAACAGTAGGCGAATTCCGGCGAATCCGGCAAGATCACGAGTACGCGGTTTTCAATCTCAATGCCGAGATCTTTTAGCGCGTTGCCGGTACGGTTAACGTTTTCGAAAACTTCCCGGTAGGTGATCTTCCGGTTTTGGTAATAGATAGCAACTTTGCCGCCACGCCCCTGCGCGATGTTTTCGTCCACGAAAGTCGTGGCGGCGTTGTAAATGTCGGGCAAATGGAGATTCATGAAATCCGCCGGATGCTCCGATGTCGGTACGGGATCGAAGATCCCGTTCCCGCCTGTCCGAGCTTATTCACCTCCGACGATTTCAGAGTGAGATTCCGTGGCGATCACGACCGACTTCGAATCGGTGTAGTGCTCGATGGCCTCGTCACCGTGCTCTTTGCCGAGACCGCTTTGCTTCACCCCGCCAAACGGCAGCTCGTCGTAAATAATCTGCGCTGAGTTGACCCAGGTATAACCGGCTTCAATATTCTCAGCGCCGTACATCGCGCGGTTAATATCTCGGGTCCAAATCGAAGAGCCGAGGCCGAAGATCGAGCTATTCGCCTGCTCGATGGCTTGATCCAAATTCTTCACGCGCATGATTGGCAGCGCCGGACCGAAGACCTCTTCCTGGATCATGCGCGAAGCGGGATCGACTTCGGCAACCAGCGTGGGCTGTAAATAATAGCCTTTTTCGTACTCATCGCCCTTAGGGCGCTGGCCGCCGAAGATGACTTTGCCGCCTCGCTTGACGGTGTCTTCAATCTGCTCTTCGACTTCTTGGCGCTGTTCCTTGGTATGCAGCGGGCCCATCAGAACGCCGGCCCTGAGGCCGTTGCCGACGCTGATCTTCTTAGCTTTTTCCACCAGCTTTTCCATGAACTCGGTGGCGATCTTGTCGAACAAATAGAGCCGTTTGACCGCCAAACAGGCTTGGCCGCAGTTGAAGAAACGCCCAACCGAGGCCGCGCTGACTGCACGATCGAGATCGGCGTCGTCGCAAACGATCATCGGGTCGCTGCCGCCGAGTTCTAACGTCACATGTTTAAAGTCCTTCGCGGCGGATTGCATGACGCGCCGGCCTGTGTCGGTCGCGCCAGTGAAACCGATCTTCCGCACCGTAGGGTTGACCAGCAATTCCTCGCCGACGACGCTGCCCGGCCCGGTGACGACATTTAATGCCCCCTTGGGGCCGCCTGCATCCTGGATCGCCTTGTCGATAATTTCGCAGGTGCGAAGGTCGGTGAGCGGTGTCGTTCCGGCGGGTTTGACTACAACCGTGTTCCCCGCGAGCAGTGCCGGACCGAGCTTGTTGCCCATTAAGGAAACCGGAAAATTCCACGGTACGATCGAGCCGCACACACCGAGAGGTTTGCGCAGCACGATGCCGTGGCGGCCGGTGTCGAGCATCACTGCCGAGGTCCGCATGGTTTTCGCCATGCCGCCATAATGATCGAGAGTGTGAACGAAGCGCCGAATTTCCAGAATCGATTCGCGCATCGGCTTACCCTGTTCTTTCGTCAACAGGGTCGCGAGTTCTTTTTCCTGCTGCAGAATCGTGTGACCGGCGGCCAACAAAATAGCGCCTCGCTTCGACGGCGCCATGGAAGACCATCTTTTTAGCGCGCCTTGCGCGGCATCGATCGC
>JAICHC010000784.1 GCA_025922795.1 Candidatus Binatia bacterium
GATTCGTTCTCAGCACAACAGTACTGTTTCACGCCACGGCCAGCATAAATTCACTCGCCCATATTTTTGGCAAGAAGCGCTACGACACGGGTGACGAAAGCCGCAATAATTTCTTACTCGCGCTCATCACTCTCGGCGAGGGCTGGCACAACAATCACCACAAGCACATGGGCTGCACCCGTCAGGGCTTTTACTGGTGGGAAATCGACATTACCTATTACTGCCTGAAGGTCCTGTCTTGGCTGGGCATCATTTGGGATCTCAAGCGGGTCCCGGGCAAAGCCTACGATCGCGCTGAACAATTGCCGCGGAGAAAATACGCCTCGGCCGCGTGAGCGACGGTCCGAACAACTGCCAGAGGTGATCAAGGTCGCGGTCGACGATTGCCATGGCGGCGCCGCGGCTATCCTGCATCGCCCGCGCGCGGTCCCGCGCACCTCGGATGCTTGTCTTTTTTGTCAACTGCGATAGCATCGGCTCGCAATTTGAGTTGTGCCGATGCCAATCGCAATTGATTTCTTACAGAATGTCTCGTTGTTTCAGGATTTAGACACCGCAGGCCTGTCGACGTTGGCAGCCCTTCTGGTTTCCAAGAAAGCTCCCGCCGGCGCTGTCATATTTCGCGAATCGGACGAATCGGATGCTCTTTACGTGCTCCAGGCAGGCGCGGTGGTGATCAGCAAGCACATCCAAGGCCCCGTCGACGTCGTTCTCACAACCTTTCGCGACGGTGACTTTTTTGGTGAAATGGGGCTCTTCGACGCCGCTCCGCGATCAGCTACGGCCCAGGCGAAAGTCGACTCGATTCTCTGGAGGCTCGAGCGCAACGCTTTTTTGCACATCATTTCCGACCATCCTGAGATCGCCGCTAAGGTCTGCTATAGACTCGTCTCGGTTTTTATTGAACGACTGCGCTCAACCAATGACCAGGCGCGCGAAGCTATACGGTGGGGGTTGGAAGCTACCGGATATTCGCCCGCGGCAAGTCGCGCCTTGTTCGGCCGGAAGTCCACGTAATCAGCTGCATGCAAGACCCGGCGAAGCTTCAACTGTTGACCCGATCGTCCGAAGACTCGGCATTTGAGATTTTCGAGATCGACAGCACGCAAGCCTCCTCACGGTTTAAGCCCAAACGACGGCCGGCAGCGGAATGGGATCTCAAGCGCCAACCGCGCGGAATAGACGGTTCACTTCACTTCGTGCTCAAGAATTTGCGCGACGATCGGTACGCGCTGCTGAGCGCGCAGGAGTTTTTCTTATGGGAGCAATTCGACGGGCGTAACTCGCTCGAAGAGATTGCCCGCGCTTTTCACCTCGCTTTTGGCGCCTTCGACTACTCGCTCATCCATGGATTCCTCAATAAACTTTATCACGCCGGCTTGCTCGATGATCATCAAGCGCGCGGTCCGCAGAACGCTTTGATCAGCCCACCAGTGCGGACGCGAGCTGACTTACGACACAGGCTTGTCGACACCTGGCGCCGCCTCGCGTTCAGAACGAGCGATGCCGACCGATTCTGTTCGATGGTCTACCGTTGCGGCGGGTTCCTGCTATTTCATCCGCTCATTTTCTGGTTGATTGTCGCCGTCGCGCTTGTGGCGTTTGCCGCAGCTTTCCGCCTGGCGGCGCATAGCCATCAGTTCGGTCGACTAATGTCGGCGCAGCCCCTTCTAAGCACCGGTATTATCCTCATCAGCCTGCTTATCGCTTCGGTGTTCCACGTTCTGATCCATGCAATCGCCTGCAAAGCCTATGGGCGAAGAGTTCGCGAGCTGGGATTTTTCTTACTCCAAGGAATCTTACCGACATTTTATGCCGATGTTACGGACATTTTCATGGCGAGCCGGCGTGCGCGTCTGATGGTCGACCTGGCGGGTCCCATGGTCGAAGTGGCTTTTGGCAGTATCGCAATGCTCGGCGCTTATTTATCGGATCCGGGCATCGGACAGGCGATCCTGTTCGGCACAGGTGTATTCCTCTGGGAAAGCGCGCTGATCAATCTGTACCCATTCAGCTTTCTCGAACTCGATGGCTACAACATCCTCGCTGATTTACTGGCCATGCCCATGCTCCGGAAACAGGCTTTGGCGCTGGTCCCTAACCTTGGGCAACTGATGCGAAATCCGAGCGCGATCCAGCGGGCAGAACTAATCCAGATCGGGTATTTGGCGTTGTGTCTGGTCTCCGTGTTCATTTATCTCGTGCTGCACCTCGATGCGCTGAGCGCGCTGCTTAGTTTTGGCTGGCGGTAGGTTTCGGGCTGCGCGTCTCACCCCGCAATAAGGGCGGCAAGCGATCTTACGCGCGGCACAGCAATTATATCAAATCAACGCAGCAGCTACCTTTTGCCGAGATCTTCAGCCACTTTTCCCAGCGATCGCTCTCGCACCCAAGCTGCTCATGGCTATGGCAATCCGCCGGCGCGCTGCTCGTTATCTCCAGACGGTCAGCAACCGAAAGCA
>JAICHC010000785.1 GCA_025922795.1 Candidatus Binatia bacterium
CGCCGCACAAATGGCAGAGGCTTGATCAACAGCGCATTGGTCAGAAGCTCGCGCGTTTCAACGTCAATGTCCAACTCTTCCGGTGGAACGCTCAAAGGCCAGAGTTGCATACCGCTATCGATCACCGTCATCTTGGTCAACAGCCCTCCTTGACTATGGCCCATGACGACGAGTTGTCGGAGGCGCGGCTCCTTCCCCTCCGGATCCAGCTCTTTTACAACTTTGCTCAAGGCATCGCGCAGGAGCATGGCCGAATAAGCGATGGGGTTGCCGGTGTTGTACATGAACAGCCAGATTTCGTAGTTCTCCCAGAAGTGAGGGTCGTTTTCCAATTCGTTGACCAACTCCGCCCATCGCGCCGGGCTCGACGCTGTGCCGTGCACGAGCACGACCGGGATCCGGCCGGCTTTGTGCGGGTGCATCATGAACAGCCCTTCGCGCAGATTTGCGCCGCCGACGGTAAAGTCACCGGACCGGAAACCGGCGATTTCGAAGTCCCAAACCGGCGCTCCTTCCAACTGCAGAGCAAGTGCTGGCGTCGTTTCGTATTCGATCGGCACCTCGGTACCATCGATCTTGAGCGATCTTGCAGCATCCTGCGTGTAAAATTCCAATTTGCCTTTCAAATTTCCCGAAAACAGGGCCGCGCGTGGATCGTCGAGCCGCAGAAACGCAGTGACTGGGATCTTGAGCCTGGGCGGAATCCGCATGGTTCTTTTATCCGACGCGTCGATCGGCTCGATCGACGCGGCAAGCGCCGCACCGATGCCGGGAGTGCTATAGCGATTGCGCAAACCGCGCACTTCGAGATCCGCCACGGGAATGAAATCCTTCAAGCGGAAGCCGGACCACAAGAGATCGCGCTCATCGAATTCGACCGTGATCTCGCCGAAAGGCAGGTTGAACTTACCGCCCATAGGAATGGCGTAAATACCATCGTCTGATTTGGCAGCCAGGGTGAGCGACTGGTTGTAAAGATCCGCCGCCCAGCGCAGTCGCGGGTCGATGCTTCGCGGCGTCGACCCTTGCCGTCCCGGATAAAGAAACGCATAGGCATATACCGCGCTCGCCAGATAATAGGATCGATCGCCGCTGTTCTGCGCGTGCAGGAAAGAAAGCTCGGCGAGAGCGAAGATGCGATCCTCATCGCCGTTCTGCGCCAGACCGGAATGCAGGTCGGCCAGCGCTTTGCGCGGGTCCTCATCGAAGCGCTGGTACAAGTTGAGATTCATCAGCTCGCGCGCCGAAAAGGAGCTTGCCCTCTCGGCGGATATCGCATTGGCGGTGAGCGAATGGTAGGCGACGGCGCGATCGACGTAATTGACGCCGATCGGCGTGGCGCAGCCTGCGGTGAAACACAATAAAGCAGCAGCCGTAACAAACATGATTGCCGACGGCAAAGGTCTACGAATTCTGGATAATTTCATGGCATGACTCTCGGGTTAGGCAAGCCTTCTCTAATGCGCCGTGAAAACGCAGCATCCTCTCCGACAGCGTGAGACCGTTCGTTTATGCGCGAAATCCGCTCGAGGCTCCGCGAACGGCCGACTCGTGTCGATGCGGCCGAGCTCGTAGAGATAATCCGGCACGTAGCCGCTGAGCACCACTTTCCAAGACAGCAGCGGTTTATCGTTTTGACGCTCGCATAAGACGAACTGCTGTTGAACCCGCTTCTGCGTCCGCTCGTACAAATTTCTCCAAGGTTTCGTATCGTTTTGAATAGTCCATTGAATGTCACTTTCTCGTGAGAGACTCCGACTCTGAAATGAACGGAGGATACTGATCGCTTTTGAGTTGATTTGATCCCTTCATCCGTGCAATAGATTCGCCTCCGGCAGCGGACCCGTCAGGCCAATAGACATGCAGGTCTTGCTGTGGAAATGGGATTTTAATGCCTGCCTCTTCAAACGCCTTATTGATCGCGATGGTTAGTTCGCTCCGCGCAAGGAAGAAGGTATCGACGAAGGACCAGCAGAACAGCGTAAAATTCAATGCACTGTCGCCGAAGCGGTCAAATATGGCGAACGGCGCCGGCTTTGCCAAGACATCCGGATGATTTCGAGCGACGCCAACCAGAATATCAATGACTCGACTAGGATCGGTGCCGTACGCAACACCTAGGGGTATGCTAATTCTCCGTAGCCGATCGGAGAGGGACCAGTTGATAAATCTTGCCCCAACCAGCTCGCCGTTAGGGATTATAACCTCTGCGCCATCGGGAGTGCGCAGCACGCTCGCCCGGAAACCAATCTTGCGGACTTCCCCGAAAGTTGTTCCGACTTCGACGGAATCTCCCACCTGCAGGGGGTGTTCGAATACAAGGATGAGACCCGATACGAAGTTGTTCACGACGTTTTGCAGACCGAACCCTATACCTATACCCAAAGCGCTCACCAGGAGTGTAACCTTGCTCAAATCAACTCCGGCTGCAGCCAAGGCGATGAAAAAGCCAAGCAG
>JAICHC010000786.1 GCA_025922795.1 Candidatus Binatia bacterium
GAGAACTTTCAATCACACCAAACTATCGCAGTCAGTTGGAAGATGGGTTGTGCTCAGTGCAGCGGTTACTGCGTTGATAGGCCGCGTTTCGGCGATCCCGATTGAAGGGTCGCCAATTATCGTCGCCCAGGATGGCCATGTAATCGCCACCTTCCAGGGGCGATCAGCTGGGACACTCTTTAGCAGTGATCTTTATCTCGATTCGGCGTTCCCGGGGGTGCTTTTCAATAACTTTTCCAGTACCGTTGGCCAGACCGTTGATTTAGGATTCTTCACAGCAGGCACGGAGCTAGTGTTTCGCCTCGATGTAAACCCGCCGTCATGGTTGTCAATATATGACCGCGACTACTTCTCAGGCGATCTCACCCGAAATCCCGACGGGAAGGCACATGCGCGAGTTGACGACACCTGGATGCCGGGCCAAACGCTCGTTGAGTGGGAGGATCTCTTCGGTGCGCCGGAAGGTTCGTTAGGATTTAACGATCTTTTCTTTAGCTTCTCCAATGTTCGCTCGAGCCCAGTGCCTGAGGGCGGATCGACGATTGCGTTCCTCGCTCTAAGCCTGATCTGCATCTTTGGTGTCAGCCGTCGGCTGAGCGGCGCCCAAGGCTAAACGCGAGAACTCAGCCGACCGCGTCATATAAAAGCTACTTGCCCGGTTTCACCACTGAGATAACCAACCGGTCGGGCGTGAGATATTTTTCGGCGGCGGTTTTGGTTTGGGCGAGGGTTACGGCTTCATACTTCTTGTCTTCGATGTCGGTGTGGGCGTAACCCAAGCCGTAGATTTCATCGAGCGCGGAATTCATGGCGAAGCTGCCGAGGTCCTGGCGAGCGATTTTCTTTTGGCCGATAACTTTGGCTTTGGCGCGCTTCAATTCTTCTTCGGTTAAACCGTCGTTGCGCAAGGCTTCGGCTTCTTTGAGTAGTTCGCTTTCGACGAGCGGGACCTTTTCTGGTTCGGTGCCGACGTAGAACGCGAAGAAACCCGGAACCAACCCGAGGAAATTCTGTGCGCCAACGTAGTAAGCAAGTCCGAGTTTTTCGCGGATGCGCACAAAGACTCGCGAACCGAGATCGCTGCACGCCTCCTGGATTAATTCGAGGGCGTAACGATCGTCCTCGTGCAGCGTCGCGCCAGGAAAGCCGATCACCATCACGGCCTGTTTTTTGTCGCGCGTTTCAGTGATCCTTTTGACCTCTTTGCCGAGAGTGAGCGAAGACCTCGCTTCGAACGCTTTGCCGCCCTTGGCCCATGCGCCGAAATATTTATCGACAGCGGCGCGCACTGCTTCGGCCTGCACGTCTCCAAATACGGCGAGCACACAGTTGTTAGGGCGCACATAGTCGTCGTGGAATTTTTTCAAATCCTCCACGTTAATGCCCGGCACGCTCTTTTCAGTGCCGTTGGTGTGCAGGCCGTAACCGCGGTCGCCGAACATCCCGCGACGCATCAAGCGGCTCGCGGTCGGAAGCAACTCATCCTTCTGGGCTTTGATCGAGGCCAACTGGATTTGTCGTTCGCGCTCCAGTGCTGGCTTGGGAAAGATCGGGCGCAAGATCACGTCCGCCACGAGATCGAGTCCGGTGGTGAAATCGTTGCTCAGGACTTCGGCGTTGACGCCAAAGCTATTGTTGCCGCTGTAACTCTCGATGCTGCCGCCCACCGACTCGATTTCGCTGGCGATCGCCTCCGCGCTGCGCGTCGGCGTGCCTTTCATGAGCAACTTGGCGGTGAGAAGACTTACGCCATTGTTCTCGGCTGTTTCGGCGAGAACGCCGCCTCTGAAGACGGCGCGAAACTCGACAAAGGGTAAGCGGTGATCTTCTTTCACCAGGAGTCGCAATCCGTTTGCGAATTCGAATTTCTTCACCGCGTTGTCGGCAAACTGGTCTTTCTCGTCGGTCCGCTTAGGCGCGGTGCCTGCCGGCAGAAGTGCGTAGAGTGTTCGGTTTTCGGGCGTCAGATACTCCCGCGCGACGCGCTGCAAATCCGCCGGCGTGGCTCGCTTTACCGCTTCTAAATAGCGCGCGGAAAAATTCAGGTCGTTGGCAGCCATCCAACTGCTGCCCAAATCCTGGGCCTGACCCTGCATGGTCTTGCGGCTGGCCAGTGTCGCGGCGGTGAATTGTTTCACGGCTTTGTTGAGCTCCTCGGCGGTGATGAGATTGGTCTTCATCCGCTCGACCTCGGCCAGCATGGCGGCGCGCGCAGCATCAAATTTATCCGCGTCAACCACTGCGCTCATGCCAAAGAGGCCGGGATTGCCGGGACTGTAGGTCCACGCATCGACCGAGTTGACGACCCCCTGCTTCTCGCGCACTTCCTGGTAAAGGCGCGAACTGCGTCCGCTCCCCAGCAACGTGGCCAGGATATCGAGCAGCGGAACATCGGGATGGCGAAGATCGGGGATGTGCCAGCTAAAATGGAAGTGCGCCATCTCGATGGGCGCTTCC
>JAICHC010000787.1 GCA_025922795.1 Candidatus Binatia bacterium
AGTTTGGCGGTGATTGACTATTCAAGTTTGCGAAGCGTATGCATGCGAGCCGTAGCTCATCGCCCCGTGTGATCTTTGCTGATTGAGTAACCGGCAGTTCTGGCCACATAGACCTAAGCACTAGTTAGTCGATAGGCTTAGGCTGGTGCACCTACGGCGTCGGCGATCACATGTCCCATTACAGCATCAACGCGAGCGTGCCGAAAACCCTAGTTCAGTTTCTCATCCGCTGGGTGGCCGACACAAACCAACTCGGTGACAAAACCAGTGTGATCTTGCGTTCCATTCTCGAAACGGAGTTCAGCCCGGAACTGATTCCCGGAGATCCTAACGGTGACCAACCAGGCCAGAGAACAGAGGATATTATCGGTCCCTATGAGCTTCAAGACTTCAATTCAAGCGAAGCTGCATCCCGAATGGTCCCAAGGTCGGCTCCGGCGGTTCGTTGTCGCCGCGCGGCGATTACCGCGCACCCAGCGATAGCGAAGCCACGGTCTGGCTCGAAGCGATCAAACAGATTTCTGATGAGGATCCGACGGGATAGATACGTCGCCAAAGCTCAAAAGCGCCGGAAAGACTGGAGCGTCGCGGAAGTTGAAACTCTCCTGCTAAAACTACGAGATGAAGTACTCGATTGCCTCAGATGAAGATCCGGAGAAAACCTCTACGTGGGTATTTAGACCTCGATACCCAGCTTCTCGAGTTTTCGGTAAAGGGTCGAAAGACTCAACCTCATGAGCTCGGCGGCGCGGCTCTTGTCGCCGCCGGCTTTATTCAAGCTCCGCTCGATATGGCTCTTTTCGTAAAGATCCAGCGCCGCGCTGAGGTTATCCTCGGAATTAAACTCCGCCCCGCCGGCTTGTTGTCCCGGTAAGTCAACCGGCTTGATCCACTCACCATCGCCGAGGATCATCGCCCGCTCCAACACGTTGTCGAGTTCCCGGACATTGCCTTTCCACGGAAACGACATGAGAATCCGCATCGTCGCGCTATCGACGCCCTTATAAGCCGTATTCATCTCCCGATTGTGGCGCTGGATGAGATGCTCGACTAACCCCGGCAGATCATCGAGCCGCCTGCGCAACGGCGGAATGTTGATCTCGAATACATTGAGCCGATAAAACAAATCGTCGCGGAAGCGCCCCGCGTCGACTTCGATCTTCAGATCGCGGTTACTCGCCGCAAGAATGCGCACATTTACCTTGACCGGGGTCGTGGACCCCACCGGCAATACCGTCTTCTCCTCCAACACCCGCAGCAGCTTGGGCTGAAGGCTGAGCGGCATTTCGCCGATCTCGTCAAGAAAGATCGTGCCGCCGCGCGCTCGTTGGAATAAACCTTCTTGAGAGGCTACCGCTCCGGTGAACGACCCTTTGACGTGACCAAACAATTGGCTCTCGAGCAGATTTTCCGGAATCGCGCTGCAGTTTACCGGGAGAAAAACGTTCTCATGGAAGCGGCTGCCGGCGTGAATGGCGCGCGCCACCACTTCTTTGCCGACCCCGCTCTCCCCGGTGATGAGAACGGTGGTGGGAGCGGGCGCGACTTTGGTGATCAAACGGGCGATCTCCTGCATCGCCGGGCTGCGCCCGAGCGGCCGTTCGGGACTGAAACGAGCATGGATTTCGCGCCGCAGTAACTGGTTCTCCCAGGCGAGCTTGCGGTGGCTCATCAGGTGCTGCACTTTGCGCAGCACGTCTTCAAAAATCAGCGGCTTGAGCAAATAATCCTGGGCGCCGAGACGGATCGCCTCCACCGCGCTATCGACCGAGGCATGCGCGGTCATCAAAATCACCAGGGTCTGGGGCGAGACCTCTCGGATATGGCGCAGTACGGCGACGCCGTCCGCACCCGGCATGCTAAGATCGGTGAGCACCAGATCGAGATCGTATTGGTCGACGAGCGCCATGCCGGCTTTGCCGTCCGCGGCCCCATGAACTTCAAAGCCTTCGCCTCTTAACAGGTCGACCAAGCTTTCGCGCGCGGAGTCTTGATCTTCAACGACCAGTATTGTTCCAGCCAAAGCCAGCCTTCCCCTTTCGCAGTTTTGCGAATTGTTTTACAAAAAATCCTACTCCTGGGATTTAAGCCCAATGATCCTTGGAGAAATTCGCTATGCAGGGCTAAAAAGCAAGACCCAAGCCATCCAGGAACTTTATAGTGGAGTCATGATCTCTGCGGCAGCTCTAGGCGAAAAGTGGTTCCTTCTCCGGGCCTACTGCGATAGGAAATTTTGCCGTCGTGGGCGGTGAGAATTTGCCGAACAATAACCAGCCCGACTCCGGTTCCTTCCTTCTTGGTGGTGGCAAAGGGCTCGAATGCGTCGATGTCCAAAGAGATGCCTTCTCCTGTATCGGTTAATTCGAGGATGACGGCGCCGTCGGCCATAAACGCATCGATGGGAACCCTGCCGCCGCGGGGCATCGCCTCGGCGGCGTTTTTAACCAAATTGAGCAG
>JAICHC010000788.1 GCA_025922795.1 Candidatus Binatia bacterium
ACGGCCGGCACGCTGCAGGCCCGGCCGATGGGCCGACGCAGGAAGACGTTCCCCATCGTTGTGGTGCTGGTACCATGCCATGTCGAGCCTGAATATTGGCAATGGTCTGTTTACTCAGGGAGTAGCCCAACTCGCGCAACCCTTTCCCGAAGGCCTCGTCCCATTTTGGAATCCTGCGAAGTACCCGAAATGACAACTAACGAGCAATTATCATCTCGACCCCTTCGATACATGCCATGGTAAACTCCGCGAGGGCAACCGCCACACCGGAATTTGCCAAGCGCCCGGAAATCACATAAGAAAGACAGCAATCGACTGCGAGGAAGGCGACGCTATGGAACTCAGCGAAGAGGATGTTCTGCATATTTTAAAACTGATCGATGAATCGAAGTTTGACTATTTTCAGCTCGAAGTCGGCGAATTGAAAATTACCGTCAGCAAAGGCGACCCGATTCCGGTTCCCGGCGCGGCGCCCCAGCCTGCAGCCGTTACGGTTACGCCGAATGCCGCTCCCGCGGCGGCGAAGCCCGCTTCGGCACCGGCAGCGCAAGCACCAAAGCCGGTCGCGATTCCCGAAGGCATGGTGCCGATCACCGCACCGCTGTTGGGCACGTTCTACGTCGCTCCGGAACCCGGCGCACCTCCCTTTGTCAAAGTCGGCCAGCAGATTACCGAAGACACGACGGTGGGCCTGATCGAAGTGATGAAGGTTTTTAACAGCGTACGGGCCACCGTCAAAGGGACGATCGTTGAAGTGGTCGCGCAAAACGGCCAATTCGTCGAGTTCGGGCAGACCTTGTTCATCGTCAAACCTTAGGCAGGCTACTGAAAAAGACCCATAGGCGTCGTTCCGCTCAATCGTCTCGCGTCAACGTACTCGCTATGTACGCCTCCGCTCGCCGATCTTTCGCGCGCCTCGCCTCTGGAATCTTTTGAGCAGCCTGCAATCACAGTTTTCAGCAACCGCATCGGGGGTTTTTTGCCTCTGCGAACTGCCAAGATAACTTTTTGTTGTTTTTTGAGACGCGGGTTTCAAGCCCCGCCGTTCATTTGTCGGGAGTGTCGATGAGCGTTGCCCGAGTTTTGGTCGCGAACCGCGGTGAGATCGCCGTGCGCATCATCCGCGCGTGTCGAAGCCTCGGCATTGAAACGGTCGCGGCCGTTTCAGAGGCGGACCGCGAAAGCATGGCGGCGAAGATAGCCGATCGCGCCGTGTGTATCGGCCCGGCGCGTTCCGCTGAGAGTTACTTAAAGGTCGAGAATTTAATTGCCGCCGCGCACGGCACCGGTTGCGATGCGCTTCATCCGGGCTACGGCTTTCTCTCCGAGCGTGCCGCCCTCGCCGAAGCATGCGCAGAAAATAAGATTACTTTCGTCGGTCCGAGCCCGCAAAATATCACGATGATGGGCGACAAGCTCGAAGCGCGCAGAATCGCCCGCGCCGCGGGCGTGCCTCTGGTACCCGGATCGGATCATGCGAAAACTCCCCTTGAAGCGGCGCAACTCGCGGCAAAGATCGGCTATCCCTTCCTGCTTAAAGCGTCCGCAGGCGGCGGCGGGCGCGGCATCAAGTTGGTGTGGAATGCCAGCGAAATCGAAGATACGTTTCGCACCGCCGCGGCGGAAGCGCGCGCTGCTTTCGGCAACGACACGCTTTACATGGAGAAATATGTCGGCAACGCGCGCCACATCGAGGTGCAAATCCTTGGCGACCGCCACGGCAACGTGATCCATCTGGGCGAGCGAGATTGCTCACTGCAGCGCCGCCATCAGAAGATCGTCGAAGAGGCGCCAGCTTATGCGGTGCCGGCCGAAGTGCGCGGCAAGATTTGCAACGCCGCGTCGATCTTGGCGCGCAGCATTGGTTATCAGAGCGCCGGCACGATCGAGTTCATCTACGACAACGACAGCGCCGATTTCTATTTTCTCGAAATGAATACCCGCATCCAGGTCGAGCACCCGGTGACCGAGGTGATTACGGGCGTCGACCTGGTGCAGCAACAGTTACGGATTGCTCGGGGCGAGCCGCTGGCTTTGAAGCAATCGGCTATCCGATTCAACGGTCACGCCATCGAGTGCCGCATCACCGCGGAATCGCCGCAGCACGGATTTCGTCCCTGTCCGGGGTGGATTACCGAATGGCAGGCGCCGGCGGGTCCCGGTATCCGCGTCGATAGTCACTGTTATCCAGGCTATTTCGTGCCGCCTTACTACGATTCTCTGCTGGCGAAGTTGATCGTCCACGCCGGCACGCGCCAAGCCGCCGCCGATCAAACCATTCGCGCGTTGGAAAACTTTCACGTAAGCGGCATCGACACGCTCATTCCCTTTCTCAAAATCGTCATCGCTGATCCCGAGTACCGCAGTGGTGCCGTCAATACCCGCTGGCTCGAAAAAAAGCTGGAAGAATACCCGGTCACGCGGTCGCTATAGAAAACTCTTAGACTCGAA
>JAICHC010000789.1 GCA_025922795.1 Candidatus Binatia bacterium
AACTAGCGCTCTCGGCGAGGTCATTTTTCTCTAGGGTTGCCGTGTTAGAATTGGATTAGTGAACTTTTCGGATTTCGCCTCGCTCTGTTACATGCTCGAAAAAACCCTGAGCCGGCTGGCCAAGGTTGCTGCGGCAGCAGATTACCTGCAGGGCCTGGAGCCGGAAGAGATTCGTCCCGGAGTCGCGTTTTTATCCGGGCGCCCATTTCCCGTCTCCGATCCTCGGACCCTCGACATCGGACCAGGCGCTTTTTCTCACGCCACCCAGGTGCCCGAAACCGAAACTTCCGTCTTGCCGCCGCTGCGAATTGAGGACGTCGCCGACAGCTTTGGCCGGATAGCCGAAGCGTCCGGGAAAGGCTCGCGCGAGCAGAAATACGCTCGGCTCAGAGAACTGGTCGAAATGACTTCGGCGGCTGAGCGGCCGATTTTGTTTCGCCTTCTCCATAATGAGCTTCGCATCGGGCTCCACGACGGCCTCATTCAGGAGGCGATTGCCCGAGCTTCCGGCAGCGAACTAAAAATCGTGCGCCGTGCGGCGCTTTTTCTCTCCGACCTCGCGGAAGTCGCTGCGATCGCCTTGACCGAAGGCGCTAGCGGCCTTCAAAAAGTCGAGATCAAACTATTCGTTCCGCTGTTGCCGATGCTTTCCGAACTTTCGCAGGACTGGGACGAGATTCTCACTGCGCACAACGGGGTGACCGCGCTCGAGTATAAATATGACGGAGCGCGCGTGCAGATTCACAAAAGCGATTGCGAGACCCGCATCTGGAGCCGTCGCCTGACCGAAGTCACCCGAAGCCTGCCGGAGATCGTCGCGATCGTGCAAGACGGTTTGCACGGCAATTCTTTCATACTCGATGCTGAAGTCGTGGCAACCGGAAGCGACGGCCGCCCGTTTCCGTTCCAAGAGATCATGCGCCGCTTCAGACGCGTCCACGGAATCGAAACGGCGGCCGGTGAGATCCCTCTGTCGCTGTATCTTTTCGATTGTCTCTATCTCGATGGCCGTTCTCTGATCGACGAATCCTACGAAACGCGTTGGCGGACGCTTGCCGAACTCTCCGCCGGCAAACATCTCGCATCGCGAAAAATTATAAGCGGCAAAAAGGACGCCGAAGCCTTTCTGAATCAAGCGATTTCCGCCGGGCATGAAGGGCTGATGGCCAAGGCCCTGAGCAGCGTATACATGCCCGGCAATCGGGGCAAGCACTGGTTCAAGGTAAAGCCGGCCGAAACCATAGATTGCGTGATCTTGGCCGCCGACCGCGGCTCGGGAAGACGACGAGGCTGGCTCTCCAACTATCATCTCGCGGTCGCCGATGATGCTGGCGGCTACGCTCCGGTCGGAAAAACTTTCAAGGGGCTCACCGACAAGCAATTTGGCGAGATGACCGCCCGGCTGCAGGCACTTCAGTCGAGCGATGACGGCTACACCGTCAGCGTGGCGCCGGAGGTCGTCGTCGAGGTTGCCTACAACGAAATACAGCGCAGCCCGCAGTACAGCTCGGGTTTCGCCCTGCGTTTTGCGCGCATCAAGCGAATCCGCGAGGATAAAGGTCCGGGGCAGATCACGACTCTCGCCGAGTTAACATCGCTTTATGAACGCCAGTTCCTCACTAAGGGCCGAAGGCAGATGAACCAGTTAACAGAGAGGAGTGGGCAGTGAGCAGCAAGAGGGTGGAGTGCCACGCCTCACGGATCGAGCTTTGCACTCGAAGCCGTTCAAAGCGCATTATTACAATTCGGTGCGCTCCTCGAGATGAACCACTAACCAGATCGTTTCCGGCCCCGTCTTGTTGACCCGGTGGCGCGCATGCGGCGGAAGGGTGAGGTAATCCCCTTCCTTTAATTCCATCCGCTGGCCTCCCTCGAACTCAAGAACCGCCCGGCCGCGGACCACCAGGACCCATTCACGGCGGGCTTGATCGTACCACTCATTCTCGGCAGTGGCGCTCGCATGTGAGACAATGCGTTGGATCTTCACATTGCCGCTCTCAAGCAGTGTCAGGAAATCTTCGGTGCCCGGCGCACCGCCGGTCGCATGGAAGATGCTTTCACTCTGGATCGTCATAGAGCCTTTCTTCTCAAAGTTAAGATCAATTACTGGACAGAATCCATAGTTGACATTGCAACCCAATCCCCGATACTTGCCGTTGTATGGATCAACCCTCTGTCAGCGTCAAGCACGCTTTTACTTTGCCGCTGGGCGCCGCCCTCACCTTGCGCGGCTGGGTGCGCTCGCGGCGCGATTCCAAAGGGATCACGTTCATCGAGCTTAATGACGGTTCGCGCTTTAAAAGCATGCAGCTCGTGGTTGAAGCCGGCACGGTGCCCGAAGAAACGCTGAAACAAGTCACCACCGGCAGCAGCATTGCCGCAAGCGGTGTGCTGGTCGAATCGCCGGCCAAAGGCCAGGCTGTGGAGCTCAAGGTGGCATCGATT
>JAICHC010000790.1 GCA_025922795.1 Candidatus Binatia bacterium
AGGGCGAATACCGACGCCAACTCGATGCGCTTTCTCTGTCCTCCGCTCAAGGTCTTGTCGATGTAACGTTGCAGGTATTGTTCGGGAGCCAGGCCGACTCTGCGAAGACAGGCTGCTGTGTCGATGGACGCCTTTCCAAGATTGACATAGTCGGCAACCGAGATGCCTTCGAGCCGGGCGGGTTCCTGCCAGCACAAGGTGATCCCGAGTTGGGCGCGCTCGTAGAGTCGGAGCGCATTGATGGAGCTGCCTTCGAATAGGATCTCGCCGCCGGTTGGGGTGTATCCTTCACAACCTAAGATCACGTAAGCCCAGTGATCTCTTGCCGGATCCGTTGGTTCCCACCAGAGCGTGGATTTCGCGGGGGTTTATAGCTAGCTCAAGACCATCGAAAATGGTTTGTCCTCCGATCTGGATGGAAAGATTTTTGATTTCTAATAGGTGCATAGTTATTTCGCACTGCTTAATCGTTGGAATTCATTCGTGTGCTAAGACATCGCCGAGTGAATCGAGGCGATACAGGCGCTGGATCGTTTCCGCCAAGAGGGGTGCCAACGACGAGACCTGGAGGGGCAGAGGAAATTGTTCGGGTCTGGGCACACTGTCGGAGACATAAACCGTTTTGATTGGCAGTTGTGCCAGCCGCTCGGCAGCGTTGCCCACGAACAAACCGTGGCTTGCCACGACTTTGATACCGGAGGATGAGCAGCCGGCGTCGAGCAGCGCTTTAACTGCCTTCTCTATGGTTGCGCCGGTCGTAATCATGTCATCGACGACGACTATTTCTCTGTCACGAACATCGCCGATGATGCGTTGGACGGTGACTTCGGCGCCGCTGATGCGAGTTTTATGAATAATCGCCACCGATAAACCGAGCAGCCTGGCGTAGTGCTCGGCCATTTTGACGGCGCCAAGATCAGGGGAAACGACGACCGCATCTTTGTGCACCGATGGCCGCACAGCGTCAGCCAGTAGCGAAACAGCGCTCACATGCTCCACCGGAATTGCAAACGCGCTTTCTACGGCACGACTGTGAAAATCCACGACCACGATTCGCTGGATTGCGCTGGCGGCGATCAGATCGGCAAGCAGCCGCAAACTCACCGGCTCGCGCCCGTGAGCGCGGCGGTCCTGCCGAGCGTAGCCGAAATAAGGGATCACGGCAGTCACGTGAGTCGCTCCCGCGCGGCGGCAAGCATCGGCCATAAGAAATAGTTCAAAGAAGTGCTCGTCCACCGGCGGACAGGTCGGCTGAATCAAATAAACGTCGCACCCGCGGACGCTTTGTTGGATCTCGATGTTCAATTCACCGTCGGGAAAACGCTTCAAAATCCGCGGCGCAAGCTCCACCCCGAGCTTTTTTGCAACGCCTTCGCCAAGGGCGTCGTTCGACGAACCTGTTAAGATCTCAAGACTCATGAATACCGCTCTTCACCGGACGACCGTTAACTAAAAAACTCATAACATGCCGCTACCGGATTCCTCAGGAAAATGCTGTGCCCGCTTTCTACGAAGCTCATTCCTTGATCCACCCCGGTAACGATTCGGACTAGCTAGCCTCTCGAACCCGCCGCTGCCTTCGGTGCCGCTTCAGTTTCCATCTTGAGCATGGCCAAGGTGGTCTTGAGAACCGCATCTGGATTGAGCGAAATACTATCGATGCCCTGGGCTACCAGAAAGGCGGCGAATTCCGGGTAGTCGCTCGGAGCCTGGCCGCAGATGCCGATCTTGCGGCCTTTGGCTTTGGCCGCGCAAATGACGCTGGCGATCATGGTTTTTACCGCCGGATTCCGTTCGTCGAAGATATGGGCGACAATCTCCGAGTCGCGATCGACTCCGAGCACAAGCTGGGTAAGATCGTTGGAGCCGATGGAAAAGCCATCGAAGATTTCCGCGAATTCGTTTGCCAGAATCACGTTGCTCGGAATCTCGCACATCACGTAGACTTCCAACTGATTGACGCCGCGCTTGAGTCCGTGTTTTTCCATTTCCGCAAGCACGCGCCGGCCTTCTTCCACCGTGCGGCAGAACGGGATCATGAGCTTCACGTTGTCGAGGCCCATCTCGTCGCGCACTTTTTTCATCGCGCGGCATTCCAGGGCGAAGCCGGCCTGGTAGCGCGGATCATAATACCGTGAGGCGCCGCGGAATCCGATCATCGGATTCTCCTCAACGGGCTCGTAAGGCTTGCCGCCGATTAGATTTGCATATTCGTTGGTCTTGAAATCGCTCAAGCGAACGATCACGTCCTTTGGATAAAATGCTGCGCCAATCATCGCGACCCCTTGCGCAAGCTTGTCAATGAAAAACTGAGATTTGTCCGCGTAACCGGCCGTAAGGCGCTCGATCTCCGCGCGCGTGGCCCGGTCTGTGAGACGCTCAAAATCGATTAACGCCAACGGGTGGATTTTAATATAGTTCGTGATGATGAATTC
>JAICHC010000791.1 GCA_025922795.1 Candidatus Binatia bacterium
CGGCGAAAGGGATGCCGGTCAAAGTCGTGATGGGTTGGTGGGACCGACCTTTGCACATCATGGTAGGAAAGCCCGGTGTCAAAGACATCAAAGAGTTAAAACAGAAGAGAATTGCGATCAGCTCCATTGGTTCGACGCCTCATGTGATGGTCCGGGAGGCTCTGAAGGGCGCGGGGATGGACCCCGATCGCGATGTCATTTTCATGACGATTGGCGGGTCGTCCGCACGGCTGGCGGCTTTGCAGGCCGGCACCGTAGATGCGACACCGCTGGACGTCGCCTTCGTCGAACAAGTCGATAAGCTCGGTTTAAGCAACTTCCTCTATTTCGGCGACATCGTGGATTTGCCTTTGGGCGGTCTTGGTGTCAGCGCGGAAAAAATCAAAAGCAACCCCGAGCAAATCAAGAAAATGATCCGGGCAACTCTGAAAGGTCTCAGGTTCTTTAAAAACAACAAGGAAGAAACGCTGGAGATCCTTAAGCATCATCTCAACATCAGCAGCCGCTACGCCGGCAGAGTTTATGACTTTGCCGTCCGGTCGTTGAGCGAAAAAGGAGACGTTGGAAAAAAGAGTCTCGCGAGCGAGCTCCGCCTGGACCGGGAAGCCCTCGCACTCAAGCAGGAGATTTCCGAGGGACAAGTAGTCGATTGGAGTTTCGTCAGGGCCGTTGCGGCGAGTCATTGAATCCAATGCGAGTGAAGGCGAGACGAACTGTGGGTCGGTTTCTCGGCCGGACGGGGAAACTACGAACGAGGTGGAAACACATGAACGAGAAAGAAGAGAGCTGTTGCACGATCGACTATCAGCATCACAAGGAGATCTTTGAAAAACGGCGGCAGGTTTTTCTGAAGGAGCCGGACAAAGCGGTGACGACGCACCAGGCGAAGATCCGCTTAATCCGGGACCACTACAAGGAAGCCAAGGTTCCCGGCGGCTACGTTATCGGATGCGACGAGCCGGCGGAGCGGGGCGGGATGGGTAAGGGTCCCGCGCCGCTCCAATATCTGGTTTCCTCCGTCGGCCTTTGACTGCTGAGCCAGCTGACGCAGTGTGCGTCATATCTCGGGGTGCGGATCGACAGGGCGGAGCTTACGGTGGAGGGGGAATTCGACCAGAGAGGCAAATTTGGCCTCGCCGATGTTCCTTCGGCCTGCCGGCGGTTCACGTACGAGCTCGACTTGCAGAGTCCGGAAAAAGAAGAACGAGTCGTTGAGCTTCTGGAATTCATGGAACGCTCCTGTTACGCAACCAATACGCTGCGCCAGCCTGTCGAAGTTGTGCCGCATCTGATTTTGAACGGGCGCACCGTGCCGGTCACCATCGGCTCTTGACAACACCCTGATCACTGCCATTTTCTTGGTGCTTCTTTACGCCGTGATTTCGACAGCTGGGGGATTTCGCCACTTTGGCCATTCTAGGGCAGGCCGTCTCACTGGAAACCTACCTTCTACGGAGGGTGTAGCCGCAAGGCATAGCGCAAAGAGCAAAGCGCAGACAGCAAAACAAAACACTTGGTTACTTCCGGATCTGCCGATCCAAAATCCAAAATCGTTTCATCGAATCACCCTGTCCGCTCGCGCCAGCACGTTGGGCGGAATCGTCAGACCGATTTGCTTGGCGCTCTTTAGATTGATGACCAGCTCGAACTTGGTCGGCTGCTCGACAGGCAGGTCGGCGGGCTTGGCGCCTTTAAGGATTTTGTCCACATAGAGAGCGGCTCGTCTGCGTAAGTCGGGATAACTCGGGCCATACGCCATAAGACAACCATACTGCTCTACAGACTCCGTTGCGTCACAGGTCCATGGCAGCCGATTTTTATCCGCAAAAGCCGCAATTTCTTTTTCATAGCGGGTAGCCATAGGAGCCGGTACCATGAGAGCGTCGGCGTGTTCCTTGATTGCAGCCGCTAGAGCCGCTGTCAGTTCGTTGGCACTCCGCACATCGAGGGATTGCAACCTAATCCCCAATGCCAATGCCGCGACCTGTGCCTCCTTGAATCTCAGTTTCATGCCAGGATTATCCGGATCTCGTATAAAGGCTACTCGGGCCAGCTTGGGCAAAATTTCTTTGAGCAGCTCCAGCCGTTTTCCGGTCAAATCCTGGGACATTTGCGACAACCCCGTGATATTTCCGCCAGGACGTGCAAGGTTGGCGACTAACCCTAAACCTACGGGGTCACCAACATTTGACATTACGATGGGGATTGTGCTGGTCGCTTTCTTGGCAGCGCGGATAGCTGTGTTTCCCCCCACTACAATGATATCAACGTTGAGACGGACTAACTCCGCGGCGAGATCGGAATACCGTTCGTTGTTACCTTCAGTGGTGCGAAACACGATATCAATATTTTTGCCCTCGACATAGCCGAGATCGCGCAGTCCTTCCGTAAATGCTGGGGAAGGACCCGAGCCGGCGCCCGCCAGGTAACCGA
>JAICHC010000792.1 GCA_025922795.1 Candidatus Binatia bacterium
ATGCGCGCGCTGCTCGGCTATGCTTGGCCCGGCAACATCCCCGAGCTGCAAAATGTCCTCGAGCGAGCCATCGTGCTGACGCCGGGGCGTGTCATCGAAAAAGTCGATTTGCCGCAAACCCCACTGGAGACTCAGCCGCCCAATCTGGCGTCGACCACGCTGTCACGCTGGCTTGACGAAAAGGAAAAGCAGTTTATCGCTCAGAAACTCGAGGACTGCAGCGGAAATATCGCGCTGACGGCACGAACTTGTGGTATCGCGTTGCGTAGCCTGCATCGCAAGATGCAGAAGTACGGCTTGGACAAGAAACGCTTTCGCCGCAAATCGGGAGTCGAAGAACCGATAAAGAAAAACGACAACGTGGCCGCTTGAACGCGGGAGTACTAGCGCAAGTGGGTTTTCGAAAAGTACCTACCTTCCTGTGTCTGGTTTCTCATCCTACAGCCAGGCACGTCTGATCCTCTCCCTTCTATCCGCGGTTCGAATCCGAACATTCCATTTCCCCAACAGTTGAACATAATTTGTCCCAAGAGCGGAGCAGCGCCTCGCAGCACTGTTTCAATTCTGGGACAGGGTTGCCACCGTAAGAGCTGTAATCGTAAAACATAGGTCATGGGCATGCAGTTTGCGGACACTTTCGTCGGCGTTATTGCACAAACGCGACAGACACGTTTGTGTAACATATCCGGCATATCCCATCAGCGAAAACTGAAGCATTGCGGCGGTAAGCCCCCGAGGCTCGGGGGATGACCGAATATCGACATCGTCGCGCCGGTTGGTCAAGTTTTGAAGCGCGCGCCACGTACGATTGTAACCGCGCCGGTTTAATGTGAAAGATTTCCGCCTTAACGAAAAGGCGTTGCCAGACAACCGCGACAACGCTAAGCTCGAACTCAAATGGGGCATAGCAGGTGAAAGGAGCGCACCAGATACGAAGCAGCGGGTTGACTTCTCGATTCTGCAGTCGGATGCTCTAGTGCGCCGATGTCCATTTTTGATCGTTAATTGATGCCGGTGTTACAAAGCCACACGATTCTTAACGTCGACGATAGCGAAGCCGGGCGTTATGCCAAGAGCCGGATTTTGCAGCGCGCCGGCTTCCGCGTGATTGAAGCGGCCACGGGCGAGGCGGCGCTGCAGAGCATCCGTGAGGAGCGACCCGAGCTGGTGTTGCTTGATATCAAGCTACCCGATATCAGCGGCATCGAGGTTTGCCGGAGGATTAAAGGCGATCCATCGACGGCGGACATCATGGTGTTGCAGATTTCGGCGCTGAAAGTCAGCACAGCGGACCGCGTGCACGGCCTTACAACCGGCGCTGACGCCTATCTCGCCGAGCCGATCGAGCCCGAGGAGTTACTGGCCACATCACGGGCATTGCTGCGCCTCCACGAGCGCGAGCAGGAAAATCGCCGTTTGATTGCCGAGCTGTCGGAGCGGGAAGCGCAGTTTCGCGCTTCCTTCGAAGCGAGCTCCGTCGCCATGGGGCAAGCCGATCCGCGCACCGGCCGCATGCTGAGGATCAATCGCCGGTTTTGCCAAATGCTCGGTTATGACGAAGAGGAACTGCTCGGCCGTCCGATTTCCGATATCACGCATGCCGACGATCGCGATCAAAATTTCGCCGAATTTCTCCGTCTCGGGCGCGGTGAGATCACAGAATATCGTTGTGAGAAACGTTTTCTCTGCAAGGGCGGCGGTACAGTATGGGCCGACGTCACCGTTAATTTGATGCGCGATTCCCAGGGTGCGCCTCTGCGCACCGTGGCGGTGGTGCACGATATCACCGAGCGAAAGCAGGCTGAAGCGGCCCAGCGCGAAAGCGACGAGCGCTTCCGCAAACTGGCGAACCTGATGCCGCAGATCGCGTTTACGGCCGACAGCGCGGGTCGGGTCGATTTCGTTAATCGGCAGTGGACCGAATACACCGGTGAATCGGATCAAGTTGCGCTGGCAGATGATTGGGACGGGCAAATTCACCCCGGCGACCGCGAGCTGACGCGGCGCTTGTGGCGCGACGCGATTGAACGGGGAATCCCGTACGAAAGCGAATTTCGCCTCCGCGGCAAGGACGGCGTTTATCGCTGGAATCTGGCGCGCGGTGTTCCGCTCAAAGACGAGCAAGGCCGGGTGACGAAGTGGTTCGGTACCTGCACCGACATCGACAGCGGAAAGCGGCTGCACGAAGCGCTGCGCGAGAGTGAAGAGCGACTACGCCTGGCATTGGCAGGCGCCCGTCTCGGCACCTATGACGTCGATATAGAGAAGGAGGAGATTTATTGTTCGCCCGAACTGCGCGAGATCTGCGGTTTGGATGGCAGCGAGCCGCTCAATGCGTCAGCGGTTATCCATTTGATTCATCCCGCGGACCGGGAAGCGACTCGGGCCAAAATCCTTCGGGCGTTGAACGGTGAAG
>JAICHC010000793.1 GCA_025922795.1 Candidatus Binatia bacterium
GTGGTCGTGATACGTGGCGATTTCGACCGGGCCTTCGCTCACGCTTCGGGTTACTGTGATTCCCTCGCTTGGGCTGCGGGCGGCGGGCGTGATGCGCAGGCCATCGGCGAATTCTTCGACCGCAGCGCCGAACTTGCGCAGCTCACGGGCCAGGTCGCCGATGCGGTCGGTTTCTTTGTGACGGATGTGGCCCACGCCGCGGATCGTCGTCGGCCCGTCGGCAAACAGAGCGACGGCCGACAGCGTCTGCACCGTGTCGCTGATCGCGTTCATATCGACGTCGATCCCGCGCGTAGCGCGGCCGCGAACAGTGATCGAATCCGCCGCGTAGTCCACTTCGCACCCCATCCGCGCCAGGCACCGCACGAATTCCACGTCGCCTTGCAACGAGTCTTCGACTAGGCATAGGGTCAGCTGTAAAGATGGCGTCGTTCCGAACGATAGGAGGATGCTATGCCGAGAATCACTCTGGATCTCAACAATGCTGAAGACTGCCGCAAAGTGAAAGGGCAGTGGCGTGTCGGCCAAGGTCTCGTTCCGGGCCAACCGAACGAGGGTCTCACGGCACAATTGCTGAACACTCCGGCACGCTTGCCGGACTACGACGACTCGAGCTGGGAAGTTTGCACCAACATTCGCAAGAGTATTTCCAAGGGATTTACCTTTGCCTGGTACCGGATCATCGTCCAGCTGCCGGAACAGGTGAACGGAGTCGACGTCGCCGGCTGTCGTGTATGGTTCGAAACCAATGTCGATAATTACGGCGAAGTGTGGATCGACGGCAGAATCGACCGTCCGACGGGCGCCATTGCCGGCATCAATGCTTCACAACGAGTGGAAGTAACCAACAAGGCGGCGCCGGGAACCAAACATGTGATCGCCTGCCTGGTGGCGAACGGCCCGCTCGCCGAGCCGCGCGGCGGCGTCTTCATGCGTTACGCGACGCTGTCGTTTGAGACGGCAGGGTAGGCTCGGCTAACGCCGAGAAAGATTTCACCACCAAAACTCAGCGTGCCAAGCCGGACGCAGAAAAAATAGAAAAGACGGATTTTTAGCCACGGAGGAAAGATCCCAGCGCGGCAGAGCCGCAACCAAAAGAATCGGAGTATCTCCGCAAAGACGCAAAGGCCGCAAAGAAAGAGAAATATTGTTGTGAGCTTGCGTTCTTGGCGCGTTGGCGGGAGTAAAATCCGAATCCAAAATGTTTCATGTCTCCAAAAATTTGCGCAACCCTACGAAAACTCGCAACCAGGATTTTTGCCGGGCGCGTTCACTGCTGAATGCCGGCCGCGGCAAGCAGAGTTCTCGCCGCCGGGGATGAGAGATAGCGCATGAACTGCTGCGCGGCTTGGTTGAGGTCGCCCTCTGCAGTGAAAGTCGCGGCATAAGCTGTGTAATTCTGAATTGCCTCGGGCAATGGGCCGGCGAATTGCACGCCTTTGTCTCTGTTCTCGATGATGACAGTAGTCGCCCCCAGGCCGATTTCTCGACCGTTGCCTCGACGGACATGTTCGAGGACCGCGGCGAAATCCGGGTAACGCGAGGATCTGGCTTGCAGCGCGGCGCCGATGCCGAGTCGATCGAACAATGCCTCGAGATAGATTCCAGTCGAGGCCTGGTTGTAAACCAGCGATTCGGCGCTCAATAAAGCCCCTTTGAATTCGTCGACAGTGGAGATTGCAGGCAGCGGCGCGCCATCGCGAACCATCACGCCGACGCCGATCCGGCCGACCGTGATGCGGTCGGCCGCCGGAAATGTTCCGGTATTCGCCAGCTCATCGAGAACCTTGGGCGGTGCGACGACAAGATCGACTGATTCACCGCCACCGATCTTCTTTAGAATCGCAGGCGCAGTCGCGAATGACACTCGAACATCATAATTGGATTCGCGCCGAAATGCGTCAATGACTTTGGTCAGTCCGGGCTTCACGGCTCCGGCGCTGAGAATTGTTAGCTCATCTTCCATGATTTTATCTCTGCCGAGGACGAATTATCGTCACCATAGGCAGGTATAGCCGGGGGATCAAGGGTAGAAAACTCCCGTTGACCTCTAGGTGAAGTCAATCCCAGTGGCTGCGTGTCCGGCTCCTCGTAAATCGAATAGTTTTGCATCTCGTCACTGAGAGGCAGCATCGGATTGGTAACAGCGCCAACAAACTTCAGGAGGTGATTTATGGAAAGCGCCGAATAGGTGCTCGATGCTTTAGGTCGAGCCAACTGCAACACGCGTCACGCCGGCCAGATTGAGCATCTGCGCGGCCTGATCAAGCACGAGGGGTGGTTCCCCGCGGCTGAGAAATATTAAGAAGTTCATAAGTATCTAGACAACAGGGTTTGTTGGACACGAAGGGACGACTCGTTCCAAGCCCAGGCAAAGCGTCTGTAGGTCATCGGCCACCACCCGA
>JAICHC010000794.1 GCA_025922795.1 Candidatus Binatia bacterium
GCCGTCCTCGCGTCCGCTTTGGTAGGTGATGATGGCATGCCCCCCGGCGGCGGCTACGATCTTCGCGGTTACCTCGCCGAGTCCCCGAGAGCCACCGACGATCAGGGCGCACTGTCCCGCGCATTCGACGCCCTTCAGCCGGGCTGCCACCTCCGCCACGGTCGGCTGAGCCACCGGCGCGGGGCGGTAGAAGGCTTCGACACTGCCGGCGAGCGAAGGACCTGTCACTGCGAGTTTCACCCGCGAGAATCGATCATCCGTCCGGATCACTTTGTACGCCAGGACAGCCTCGGCGCCCGCGACAGGCGCGCGAGCCACGCTGACCGTCGACAAGACCGATCGCAACCCTGGGCACTCCATGCCGACAAGACGCGTGACCGCCAGCAGCTCCGCGATCGTCACGGCCGGCATCATCTGGATCAAGTGGGGAAACAACTCCGGCGCTAGGGTGTCATCGAGCACCAGATCGAGGCTGCCGGTCCGCCCATCCAGAGAATCGAAACTTGCGTCGGCCGCATGCCGCGGCACTACGGACCGGGACATGGGCGCCGGCGCGCCATCGTTGTTCGCGGCATGTTCCCACTCAAGCTGCCCATCGAGGACCAGGCGATCGCCGTGCCAACTCTGTAGCTTCGCCGTGCCACCGGCAACATCGGTCACGAAGCCCTCGGCGGCATCGCTCACGAAGGTGTCGATGCGCTGGCCGAGCTGGATCGGCCCAGGGAAGCGCACGGAAAGCTTGCTGAGCCGAAGATGCTCCAGGCCGCGGCCGCGCAACATCCCGCAGTACTCGTTCAGCGCCCCGAGAACGGCGTGCATGCCATGGACCACGATAGCGCCGAAGATTTCGCGCCGGGCGAGCACCGGGTCTAAGTGCACGGGATTGAAATCGCCAGAGAGCTCGGCGAAACGTTGTTGATCCGCGATGCTATATATTCGTGTCGCCAACGTTTCTCCGCTCCGCGGTTGCATCATTTTCCTCTGAGTATTC
This sequence comes from Candidatus Binatia bacterium, assembly GCA_025922795.1. The sequence goes on from JAICHC010000794.1 coordinate 992, forward strand.
AAAGCCGAGGGCGTCTAGCGCCGCACGAAAATGACTTTCGCCGGATTGCCCTGCATGATCGCGTTGTCCGGCACTTTCGCCGATACCACGGAATTCGGCGTGATGATGACGCTATTGCCGATGCTGCTGCCATCCAGTATGCAAGTGCCGCTTCCAATCCAAACGTTTTGTCCGATCGCAATACCTTTGGACTTCCCAGGCTGCATTCGAAAGGGAAGATCAAGCCTGTCATAAGCGTAGTTCACGCCGATGATGGAGACGTGAGGGCCCAACAAACAGTCGTCGCCTATCGTCACTCCCGCCTCGCTCGACTCGATATGACAACCGTCCGCGATCGTCACGTTTTCCCCGATCGTTAATGGACCCCGGTCGGCCTTGATCTTGGTAAAAGCGCCGACGAACGTCTTACGGCCGATCTTCAAGTGTCGTGAATACTCTACTTCCGTCCGGTAGTGGACCAAACATCCGAATTTGAAAAAGCACGCAAGCGAGACCAGCGGAGCTGGAATCAGAAAGCGCCGCACGAAGACCGCCAGTTTCACAGACGCCTCCACCGCGTGCAGCCGCTGTCCCTCGCCCAGCGCGGCCGGTGCGCGCCCTTGTGACTGTCCATGCTCTTCCTCAATTTGGCAAATGCCGGCCTATGACTTCTTTGACTTTGGCAAAGGTGTCCATCTGGTGGATCTCTCCCATCGTCAACTGGATGTTGAACTCCTCCTCCAGAGCCGTGATCAGCCGCAGGTTGTTCATGGAGTCCCACATGGCGGCCTCGTTGCGGCTGAATGTCTCGGTGACCGATTCTTCCTCCACGTCAAGAATGTCGGCAAAGATCTGCTTAATCTTCTTTTCTTGCTCCATTCCTCAGCCTTTCGTTAATTGAATCCAAGAGCACTCTTGCGGCTGCCACCGCCCTGGCGGAAGACGGTAGCGGGTCTCTCCGCCGGCGGTCTGCCCGCTGATTTCGAATCCCTGCTTCGCGAAGAAATCCGCCGCCGGTTTGTTCTTCGGCGTGGGGCGGAACTCGGCCTCCAGCCCATCCGCCTCCGCAGCCGTTCTGTAAAGCTGCTTAATGTGGTTCATCACGGCGGTCTCAAGTCCCCGCCCCATGGCCCGGCAACACAGCACGAAACTGTCGATGCGCGCCCGCCTGGCTTCATGCTCCACGAGATACAGGCCGATGGTCCCTAGGTCGCCAAAGGCATCCTTGGCGCTCACGACCGTCAAATCAAAGGATCCGTCACGATGATAGTTTTCGATTTCACTCATCGCATAGCGCTTCGTCGTGACGTTGAATTGGTTTGTTTTCGAAAACAGTTGATGAACTCGATCGAGGTCTTCTTCCCGCGCGGGCCGGATTGCGATCTCGGTATGCAAGCTGTGCAAGTATCCGTTCAGATCGCCGATCGATTCCCGC
>JAICHC010000795.1 GCA_025922795.1 Candidatus Binatia bacterium
CGAACTGTCCGCCGGCCAGTACCAGAGTTGTCAGATTTCTGCCGGCACTTGAGGTCTTGAATTGATCCATCAGCTCATAGATGGTTGGCGTATCGCGGAGCCGGGCATCGCGCTTTTGTCCGGTCTGCATTAAAACGCGCACAAAGTTGTTCTTGCGCCAGCTAATGAACGGTTCGCGGGCATGGAAAGCGGTGACGGTGAATGCCCGGCACACCAGCTCGCCTCTTTCGACCGCGAGGTCAATGTCCTGTCCTGACTGATAGCCCAGCACGACATCGAACTTCGTTCCGACCACCTCGTTTAACAGCTTCGGCACATAGTAGCCGGTCGAACTGGTTCCGCTGGCGCCGCATTTCGGCGGCGCCGAGGTCTTCACTACGTCGCCGACGTCTTTATAGGGCGTGTCCGAGCGCATGTAGAGCAAATGATTCGAGGTGACCGGGCTGCCGACCCAGACAAATTTCGCCCAATCATATTTGACTTCCTTGCGGCCGACGATTTGGTCGAAATAGAGGGCGGGGAATATTGCCCCGAGGATCAAGCCATCGGGCGCCGCGACCGAATAGATATGGTTAGCGGCGATCATCGAGCCGGCACCCGGCATGTTTTGCACGATGATGTTGGGGTTGCCAGGAATGTGTCTGGGCAGATGCTGCGCAAACAGCCGCGCATAGGTATCATAGACATCTCCCGCCTTGGTCCCCGCGATGATGGTTATGGTCTTGCCGGCGTAGAACGGCGACTGTGCCATCCCTGCCGAGCTCCACAACAACACGAGCGCTGTCAAAAGCACGAAGCTCAATCGCTGAAACATAGATCCTCCTGCTTTTTAAAACATCTGCTCCATCATTTCGCGGCAAGAAGCTTCTTTACCCGTGTGACCACCCCCGGGGGCTGGCTCAGCATCTTCTCAGCGAGCTTTTCCAGTTCTTCGCCGGGGACGTACTCGACCTCCATCTTGCCTCTCTTCGCTTCATCGAGAAGCGCGGGGTCGGCCATCGCTTTGGCGTAGGCGGCCCGCATCGTCTTGACGACTTGCGGTGGCGTGTTGGGAGGCATGACCCATGGACGCCCAAAATCACCGCCGCGCAGGATAACATCGGCAACCTGCCGGCTTTCTTCTGGAGTTTTTTGCTTGTCAAAAATTTCGTAAATGGTCGGCGTGTCGGGTATGCGCGGGTCGCGCTTCACACCGCCGTAGATCAGCACGTTTACAAAATTCCTCTTGCGCCACGAGATGAACGGCTCGCGGCCGAAATAAGGTGCTGCAGTCAGCCCCCGGCACACGACCTCGCCCTTCTCCACCGCCAGATCGATCTCGCTCCCGCCCGGATAGCCCAGGACCGATTCGATTTTCGCGTCGAGGGTTTCTTCGATCAGGCGCGCCAAAATGTAATCGGTGCCCGCAGTTCCCGTGGAGCCGCACTTGGGCGGCGTTTTGGCCTTTTGGATGTCTTCGATCGTCTTGTAGGGCGCGTCGCTGCGCATATACATCAAGACTTCGCTCTTTTCCGGCGAGCCGATCCATTTGAACTTGCGCACGTCGTATTGGACTTCCTTACGCCCGACGAGCTGGTCCAAGTACATGCCGTACGACACCATGCCGATAGTGAGACCATCCGGTCGCGCCACATTGTAGACGTGATTCGCCGCGATCAGCCCGCCGGCGCCGGGCATATTCTGCACGATCATTTCCGGATTGCCGGGCAGATACTTGGGCACGAAACGCGCAAGCAGACGGGACCAGCGGTCATAGAAACCGCCGGAGGTAAAACCAACGGCGACTCTGATCGTCTTGCCCTGATAGAACGGCTCCTGCGCCTGGACAAGCGCTTGACTGGCCAACAGCAGCACCGCGCAAACCAATAAGAAAACACGCACAAGTTTCATAGGGTCTCCTCCTTTTTTCAGTCACCCGAAGAATATATCGAGAGTCTCGACCGGCAATGGTCCCGGCATCGGCGCGCCGCAGGGCGGGCGACGCAATCTTGACAGCCGGCAGGCGTACCGCCCGCACCACTGCCGCCATCGATTGTTCGAGCAAAAACCGCAACGAAGAAACCGGCCGAACGCGAAAACAACGTCGTCACCCCAGAATGTTCTGCGGCAGATTCGCCACGGTCACAGGCAGCCAGTCAAACAGCGCGCCTCTTGGAAACGGCAGTTGCAGCGCGTAATCGAACAGGCCGAAGAAAAAAAGCCATGCGCCCGCGGTGATCGCCAGTGTGACCGGCCAGCGTTCGCCGGCACCGAATTTCAAATAAAGGAACGTCGCAATCGCCGACGCCGGGATAAATCCCACAATCCAAATGGCGAGGAAAAAGCCGACGATCCAGCAGCCTATGGCGAAAGTGCGCTGGCGCTCCACGAAGGGCTCGATTCCGGGCTCGTCCGGTA
>JAICHC010000796.1 GCA_025922795.1 Candidatus Binatia bacterium
AGCGAGGCAACGTCGAGGTGAAGTTCAAAGGGCCGGACGGCGTGACCATCGACCTGTCCGAGCACGGCTGGCTCGGCACCAAGCAATCAGCCTAGTTGTCATGCTAGCCGGAAGAAAGCTGCTATAACCAGACGATTTTGATCTCTCGCTCCACCCCACGAAACTCGGGATCGCCGGTGTATATTTCGACCTTTTCCCGCTTCCCCAGCGCGGCGGCGAAACAATCCGCCAAAGACATCTTTTTAGCCACTTTCAACTCACCGGCCAGCTCCGACAATTCTTGCCCGGCAGGAACGATCTCTAGGGGCAGGCCCAGAAGTCGCGCGCGAACCTCCAACCATTCGGCGAAACCGACTTTTCGCTCTACAATGTAGCGCACTTCAGCCCAATTCGGCGCCGCAATCAAAAGATTGGAATCCCTCTCCGCCGCCTTTTCCAGCACAGCCAAGACCTTTTCATGACCCGGCTCCGCGAACAGAAACGCAAGTACCGCAAAGCTATCGAGAACGGCCCCGGGCAAACTTCTTGTCCTCGCGTTGTTTGTCCAACTTACGCTCCTTCAGTAGCTCGGCGGTCGCCGAGGTCGAGCTCTTCAACATGCCGGCCAAATTGCGAATATGCTCTTTGGTGAGCGGTTGAAAAATCACTTCGTGCTCGCGCTCCACAAAGCAAATCTTGGTTCCGGGCTTGATGCCGAGTTTTCGGCGTATCTTCGCGGGTATGACCAGCTGGCCTTTGCTCGTCACGTAGGCGCTTTCCATAATTAAACCTTTTGATTCGATGTCTTACCTTATACAAAATGTAAGATTATTAATAATATTTCAGACGAAGGGAAAAAAGTCAATAATTTAGGATGCCCGCCCTGGGAGCGCCGTCAAGGTTCAGTCTAGCGCCCTGGTAGATTGGGAAACCGTTTCAGTTCTTTTCATCCCCCCAAAGCTCCTTGAGGCGTTGGTCGCGGCCGCAGCCGTAGCGGTAAATTTTGTAACGGATGGGGTTCTTTTTGTAATAGTCCTGGTGGTAGTCCTCGGCAGGATAGAATTCACTGGCAGCTGTGATTTCGGTCACCACCGGTTGTTTGAAACGAGTTTGAATGCGCTTTTTTGACGCTTCGGCAAGCTTCTTCTGTGCTTCATCATGGTAGAAGATGCCCGAGCGATATTGGCTGCCGGAATCACAGAACTGCGCATTGGCTGTCAGCGGATCGATGTTGCGCCAGAAGATTTCGAGCAGTTTTTCATAGCTGACTTTCTGCGGATCATAGGTAATCTGTACCGCTTCCGTGTGGCCGGTCGTACCGGCGCTAACCTGCTGGTAAGTCGGATCCTTTTTCGTCCCGCCGATGTAGCCGGAGATCGTCGAAGTCACACCTTCGAGCTCGTCGTACGGCGGTTCCATACACCAGAAGCAGCCGCCGGCAAACGTGGCTTTGGCGGTCGGCGTGCTGCCGGGGCTCTGGGCGGCATGCACCACGCCTCCCACGATTAGAAAAATTACGGCAATTCTTAATAGCGACTTAAGGTAGATTACGCTTCCCATTTCATCCCTCACATTATCGATAACATGTCGTGTTTCTGGCTGACCTGTTAAATCTTAGTCTCACGGAGCCAATTATCGCAATCACGCATTCAGGAGAAGGACTCGTTGTGCAAGCGCTCTTTGTCGAGCGAATGCCTATGATGTGCCGGCGAGTTGTCGCCTGAGATACTGCCCTTCGAAAGCATCCGTGACTTTGGCGCGCCGGGCGTTGTCGGGCCATTCCATGACAATGTTGCCGCGGACGAGTGTCATGACCGGCCAGCCGGTGACGTTCCAACCTTCGTAGACGGACCAAGGTGTTATCGTATGGAGAAGTTCTTTAGTGATCCTGGCACGTCGCTTCAAATCGATAACGACCAAGTCGGCGTCGGAGCCGGGGAGGATCGCGCCTTTTTTGGGATAGAGGCCGAAGATTCGGGCGGGGTTTTCGCTGGCGACTTGAGCCAGGCGCTCGATGGAGATCCTGCCTCTATTCACGCCCTCGCTCAGCATCATGGGCAGCATGCCTTCGACACGTGACGGAAAACCACTGGTGGTGGTCCAAACGTTTCCGGTCTCCATGGACTCGCGAGTTCTGGAGTGCGCGACGTGATCGCTGCCGATGCAATCGATGGCGCCCGAGGAGAGCGCTTGCCACAGCGCTTCGTGCGTGGAGCGGTCTCGCAGCGGCACGTTGATCTTCCAGGCATCCTTGTGCAGCACAAGGTAATGCGTGCCGATCTCGCTGTAGACGGTTAAACCTTCGCCTTTGGCTTTCTCGATTTCCGCGACGGTATCGGTGGTGGTGCAGTGGACGATGTAGATCGGACAGCCCGCAACCCTCGCGTAATAAAGGTAGGTCCGGGCGTGACCCACTTC
>JAICHC010000797.1 GCA_025922795.1 Candidatus Binatia bacterium
CTCGTGACCGACACTGCGCGACACATCGACGCCGAGGACGACATCGAGAGCGGTGGTGGAGCGAAACATACGCGGGTTCCATAGCGCGAGCGCCAATACGACCAATACAGCGCCGCGAAGAATCACAGGATAGATCGGCAAACCTTGGCGCAACGCCAGGAAGAGCTCTATCCCAAGCATAACCAGCACCGCGCTCACCAGCACGGGCCAGAGCGAGAACCCGAGCTCGAGCCCGGCATTGCTTTGCTCAGCCCGCCGGGCGCCGCTGCTTAAATTGACCGGAGGCACGATCTGTGATTCGTCTTCGTCGAATAAATTGACGGCAAAACGGCCCTCGCGCGCGGCACTCTTGAAGCGGTAAAAGCCCGCCTGAAAAGTATCGGCGAAAATCAACGGAGCCACGGTTGCGGAAAAAACCTCTTTCTGCCCCGACGGCGCGGTAATTTCCAGGGCGCTTTCGCTGGGCGGCAACCGCAATGTGATCGGAGCGCCGGCCCGGGCAGTCTGCGCCGGGAATTCCAGCCGCTGCGGCTGAAACCACTCGAGCGCATTGTGAAACAGCAACGGAAAAGCGATGCGCAGCGGCAAATCCGAAGCCATCAAATCAAAGCCGACAAACAGCACGCGCAGTTTCCCTCGATCCAGCGCATACATTAGCGCGCCCTCGGCGGCGCGTGCCAAAACCGTCCCTTCGCCTCTGAGCCCGACCCGGCGGGCTTCTTGTACTCGGAGATCGCCGAGGCTGAGGCCCTGCGTGAGCGGATGCTTCGCGATCGGGGCAAGCACGCGTGGATTCTGAACCTTGCCCGTGAGCACGATCGGCAAATTCGGCGCTACGGTGTCGATGAGTATTAGATTCCCCTGCGTCAGCGCCGGCGCCGCCACGCGATCGAAGATCATCACGTCAAACTGTTTTTGCTCCAACTCCGGCTGCCACTGTGGCGCGCTGCTCACCTCCACGTGAGGAAAGAGACGCAAGAAACGGCTCAAGTTGAGATTTCCGGGGCCGACATACAACAGCTTCAACGGCGCGCGATCGGTGAGCGCCAAATAAGCTTGATTATCCGTGGCCAAGTCGTCGTTGACCTCGAGGCGGGCGAGCAACTGCCCTTCGAAGCTGCCGTCGTACGGAAAAATCATCACGCGCCGGTCCTGCGCGCCAAGCTCGATCTCTTCGCGCGCCAGCCGCTTGCCGTCCAGACTCAGGATGACCGGCGCGTGCACCGGCTGGGCCGTGAAGTTTTTCACGTGCACCATGATCTCGGCTGGAGAGGCCTGGGTGTCGTGGCGCCGCACTTCGAAGCCGACAATGGCGACGTTATCCTTGCCGCCATCGACTTGGACGAAGTGGAGATGAGCGCCAGCCTTGGCGAATTCGTCGGCGCCCGCAAACGCGCCGTCACTCAGCACGATCACGCGATCCGGGCTGCCGCGCTTGAGAAACGCATGGGCGAAGAGAATCGCCTCTTTGATGCGCCCGGGCGTATCCGTGGCTTCCAAGCCGCGCGCCAGTTCGCGCAAGCGGCGCTGGTCGGCGGTGAAAGGAATCAGCAGGCGCGGCTCTATGCCGGCGCCGATCACCATCATTCTCTGTCCGGCGCCGAGATGATCGACCAGACTCAACAACTCCCGTCGCGCGGCGTCGAAGCGCGCTGCGCCGCGCCCTTTCGCTTTCATGCTGGCGCTCAAGTCGACGACCACGACCAGGTCGCCGGACGCGCTACCAAAGTGGCGCAACCAGGGATCGGCTAGCGAGGCGATGAGCGCCGTCGCCGCGAGCAGCTGCAAGATGAGCAGTAAATTGTTGCGCAGCAGCCAACCGAGCCGGGTGCCAAGTGGCCGCTCCCTGAGCACCCGCTCCCACAGAAAAAAGGTCGTGGTGCTAATTCGAAGTCCCTTGGGCTTGAGGCTATGCAGGAAGACAATCAGCGGGATCGCCGCCGCAAGCAACAACAGCGCGGAGGGTAGACGCCAAAACATATCTCACGCCACGCTGCTCACCTGGCGCAGCGTCTGCAAAACAAACTCCTCGAAAGGCACGCTCGTGGTCGTGCGCAGATAATCGATGCCGCGGGCGGCGCACATGGATTCGACTTCTTTGAAGTAGCCGGCGACTTCCGCCTTAAAGCGCCGGACCAGCTCGGCATCGAGAAAGAGCTTGCGCTCGCGTCCGCCCTCGACGTCGATCAAAGCGACGTCGCCCCAGGGTTCCGGGGTGATTTCTCGCTCGTCAACGACGTGAATCATCAGCAGCTGGTAACGTTTCGCCGTCAACTCTTCGAGCGCGGCGCGCCAGCCGAGCGGATCGAACAGGTCGCTGACAATCACGACGAAGCCCGGATGGGGGAACAGATTGGTGAAAGTATGGATCGCCGCGCGCAGATTGGTTTC
>JAICHC010000798.1 GCA_025922795.1 Candidatus Binatia bacterium
CCGGTGTTTACGATAAACGTCATCATGAAAAGAAGCAGCGCTCCGAGGAAGAGCGTGCGATAAAGAGAGCTATGCTCAGGGGCTTCCGGCAATTCGACTGCGATGTTCGCCGAAAGGGTGCGCATGCCGGAGAAAATATTCAGGTCCATCACCGGCGTGTTGCCCGTTGCCATGACGACGATCATCGTCTCGCCGACGGCGCGCCCCAGACCGACCATCAATGCGGAAAAGATTCCCGCCGATGCCGTGGGCACGATGATGCGCAGGGCGGTTTGCCAGCGGCTTGCTCCGAGGGCCAGGGAGCCTGAACGCAGCGCCGACGGGACGTTCGACATGGCGTCTTCAGAAATAGTGAAGAGGATTGGGATGACCGCAAATCCCATCATGAAGCCGACGACAAGAGAATTTCGTTGCTCGAAGCTCGCGCCCGTGATTTGCGGCCACCAGAGCCGAAAATCAGCGACTGGCGCGCCAGTGGTTGGATCGGTAACGGTAAACAAATACCTTTCAAATACGGGACCGATTTTCCAGGAGAGATAGAGCAGCCCGAGAAGGATCGGGAAGAATACAATGAATTCATATCCCGCAGGGATTAACCGGCGATAGCGGATCGGGAGCGAACTCCAGCCATAACCGAACGCGAGGCCCGCCACCGGCACCATCAGCACCATGAGAAGAATCGAAGGAACGCGTCTTTCGATCAGAGGCGCGAGCCAAAGCGCCGCCAAAAACCCCAGCACCACCGATGGTAGGGACGCCATGATTTCCATGGTGGGTTTGATGAACAGTTTGTAGCGGGGTTCGAGGAATTGAGAAGTGTACAACGCCGCCAGCAGCGCAATTGGCACCGCGAAGAGCATGGCGTAGATCGTGCCCTTGAGCGTGCCGATGATCAGAGGCACGAGCGAGAACTTGGACTCAAAGTCGTCCGTGCCCCCCGTGGACTGCCACTCATACGTGGGAGCATGGTGGCCTTCATACCATACTTTGCCAAACAGGCCTTTGAAACTTGTATCAGGATGCGGATCACTGAGCCGGAAAAAATGCAGGTTGGACTCCTTGTCGAGGAACAGCAGCCGATTGTATTTGCCGCCAATCACTGCTTTGTCGATGGTGAATGGCAATTCTTTCTGCCACCGGATCGACTCGGTGGTGCTGTAACGCAGCGAGGCGAAGCGTTCGCCGCCGGTCAGGAACGCTTTGTTGCGAAGACTCGAATTGTAAAATGTCGCCGGGCCGGGCAGTCGCTCAAACCCATGAATCAGCCCGAAGGTCCGCTCGTTGCTCCCGGGTTTGCGATAGAGACTAAACACACGATTCTCGCCCGTGACGCTCGTGACCACGAGCGAAACATCGCCAAAAAGAAAATCGATCGACGCGACGGTGGGATCGCTTAGATCCTCAAAGGGACGGAAGACCTGGCGTTTTTCAAAATTATCGCCAATGCGGAACAGATACTCGACGTCGCCCGAGGCAGTTAGCACGATGACGCTCTCAGCATGCCTGCTGACGAGGACTTGCACCGGCTTGCCCTTGATCATCGAAGTCAGATCGAACGTGCCATCGATCTGCGGTTCAGAGACTCCGAACAACGTCCTCTTCCGCGTCATGCGCACAGCGTGAAGCTCCGCTTGATCACCCACCTGCTGCATGGCTGCGACCAACCTGGCGTCGCCGGAATCTCCATAATCAATAGCGAAGATCGGCGCTCCGGGTTTACCGATGGGTGTGAATGCGGCCGGTTTGAGCTTCTGGACAACTTTGGGCCGATCACCGCTGTGGTCCATTGTGTAATTGATCGGCACAATAGAAAACAGACCGCTGCCGGTGCCAAAGATGATTTCCTGCCGCGACGCACTATAGCCGATGGCGGTGATGCCGCTTGCCTGGGGTGTTTCGTCGCTAGCACCCTGGCCGGAAGCCTCCGGCTTTCCGGGTGCCGCATCGACTTCAGTTACTTTGCCGCCGTTGTCCGCATCGATAAACAGAACCTTTCCGTCTGATCGTACGACAAACGGCAGCGCCGACCACTCGTCAGCGCCCATGACAACATACGGTCCTTTGGGAAGCGCCATCGACTTAAGTTCCTGCACTTTCGCGCCACGGAACAGCGGGACGATTTGGATGAGAATGAAAACAAAAATGCCCAGAACGGCCGCGATAACCAGGAAGCCGCCGACCTTGATGAACTGGGTCATGAATCGATCGACCAGCAGCGTCGCTTTGGAAGGGCGAAACCGCGCGGGGACAGGCGCAGCACCCGACCCGCACGCGGCCGCGACCCCGAGGGCAACGAAGACCCAGGGGAGCGCGAAATCGCCCGGTGAGCGGCGCTTCATCCAGAGAAAACTACAGATAGCCAGCCGTAATTGCTACTAAAACC
>JAICHC010000799.1 GCA_025922795.1 Candidatus Binatia bacterium
AAACGAGCACTTACGATATGTATGAACTTTTCATGAATTGAAGTTCGGGGAATAAGCAACTAACACGAGCAAGAGGATGCGGCGCCGTCCGAGTATTGGGAACGGCGTCAATACGCGGCTGTGTTGAAACGTGTGGGCGAGGGAGTGGCAGCGAAAAGACCGATTCGTTCGTTGATGACGCCAAGATCGATCACCTCGTTCTGCGCTGGATTCCGGATCACGCCGAGCGGATCGAGACCCTGGCGCACCCGCTCGATCTGTTCGCGCAAAAGCTTACGTAGCGCGATGATGCCTTCATCGCCGACGCCCAAATGCTCTTGGGAACGATCGGTCAGCATCCCTTGAGTTTCCCAGGCCATCGAGTCCTGCGCCGAGACCATGTTCATTTTGTACTGGCGCGGGCCGGTCTTCAGCGCATTGAAGTGAAACGGAACCGGCGCATCCGCCGGCGATCTTTCTCTATCAGAAGGGACGAAGTTCACGCGGAAAACTTGAGTATGATGGTCGTCGACCGGCACGCGGATCTGCAGGTTGTGCCGTTGCCCATTGCCTTCATACGATGCCACGTGACGCAGCACGGTTGGAAACAGCAGGGGATGCTCGTCAATCTCGGGTTTTCCCGCGGTCGCCAGCGTTAATGTCGTCCGGCGTTTTTTGATGCCAAACTCAAATAGGATGAATTCATGTTTTTCCGCGTACTTTTTAACGCGTGGCGCTAAATGCGCCGTATCGCCATGCAGCCAAAAGAGATGCGACGGATCAACCGAGTTTTCCATCGGCTGCAACCAGTTGCATTCGATAATCGACTCCTTGACGATCCAGCGCTTGCCATGCTCCCAAACCAGCACATCCCAGCGCGGTAAAAGCGGCGCCGGCGCCGGACCTAGATAGGCGTAGATCAGCCCGCCGAGATATTGCACGGGATACGCGATGTGTTTGATGCGATCTTTGAACGTACTGCCGGGAGGCTCCGCCGGTTGTTCTAGGCATGCGCCCCGGCGATCAAATTTCCAGCCATGGTACGGACAGCGGATGCCTTCCTCCTCGACCCGGCCGTACGCGAGCGAAGCGAGGCGGTGCGGGCAGTGCTCGCCCATCAATCCATAATTCCCCTTTCGGTCACGAAAAACGACCAACTCTTCGCCGAGCATCTTGACCGGTAGAATCGGCTTTTCTTCGGTGAGCTCCGCCGCGGCGGCGACAGGGTGCCAATAACGACGCAATAGTTCACCGCAGGGCGTGCCGCGGTTCACCTGTGTCAACAGCTGGTTCTCTTCGGCGGTCAGCATCTACAAGACCTTTGCGTCTCTTGCGTTCTCTAGGGCGAAAATTTTTCTGATTTCCTCTTCCAGAGGCGCGAAAATCGAGCTCTACTTTGTGACCTTTGCGCTCTATCTGACAAATTCTATCTTTTCATTGCCAAGCTGGCCTGCGAGTGATGGTGTCCTTTATTATTTTTTTTTCAACATCTGCTCGTAGCCGAGCTTCTCGAGCATCTCGAGACCGGAATATCCTTTGCGAATTCCATCGGCCATTTCTTGTTCTTTCTGATAGATTGCTTCCGCCGCGGCGACGACATCCTCTTCCCTTTCTTTGGCGATGATCACCACGCCGCTCCCGTCGGCGATCACCGGATCTCCCGGATGGCATTGCACGCCGGCAAACTGAATTTCACTATTAAAGTTATCCTGGATCACTCGCCCGCGCGCGGTCATCGGCACGGCGCCGCGCGCGTAAACGGGGAAGCCGAGTTCGCGCGCCTCGTCGATATCGCGGCACGCGCCGTCGATGACGACGCCGCTGACGCCTTTCAGCTTGGCGGAAAGAGCCAACAGACCACCCCAGCAGGAAAATTCCAGCTTGCCGCCATTATCGATGACAATGATGTCGCCGGGCTTGGCCGCTTCGATCGGCGCTGTGCCAAGATGCTGTGTCGGCGCTTGCAGTCCCGCCGGCTTGATCTTCATCGTCACCGCGCGCCCGACGATACGGCCGCATGGCCACTGCGGCCACACGCCCCAAGTGGCGCCCTTCAGCCCCAGACTATCCAACGCATCCGAAACCGCGCAGGTATCGAGCTTCGCCAGCCTTTCGATAATCGCTTCACGCGCCATCAAAAATCCCTTTTCACCTCGCGGCGCTCGGCAGAGCCTCAGCCAAAGTCGAACCTGGATTTTCACCACAAAGGTCGCGAAGCGCACGAAGTTCGGAAGCAAAGTATTGATTTCCGAAACCTTCGTGCTCTTCGTGGTTGGTTTTGCTTTGCTTCACATCCAGTACGCAAACCCCATCCCGCAGCCGGTCGCCGCCGGCGAGCGATAGGTGGTGACGTATTCGAAATATTTCAGCTCGCGATTTTCCATGGCGCCGGCCAGCGCCA
>JAICHC010000800.1 GCA_025922795.1 Candidatus Binatia bacterium
GCCGCCTCCAACGGCGACGCCCCCGCAGCGATGGCCAGTGTAAAGGTGGCAATCACCGTATCGCCCGCGCCCGACACGTCGAAAACCTCCTGCGCGACAGTCGGAATATGAAACGGCTTCTGGTCACGCTGGCAGAGCAACATCCCCTGATCACCCAAAGTGATCAGCAGCAAGGCGGGCTGAAGAGTCGCAAGCAACTTTTCCGCCATAGCCAGCAACTCGCGATCCCGCAGCGGATCTTCCCCGCGACTGCTGTCGGTAAGGTTCGCTAGTTCAAACGCCTCTTTGCGATTGGGTGTAATCAGCGACAAACCCGACAGATTCAGTTGGTGCACCGGCTTCGGATCAACGCTCAGCCATACGCCACGCGCACGACAGAACTTCCGCATCTCATCAATCAGGGCCTGAGTCACGACACCCTTGCCGTAATCGCCGATAATCACCCCGTCAGCCGCGAGAATCCCCGGTTCAAGTGACGCCAATAAACGGCGCGTCGTCGGCTCATCAAGGTCAAATCGGGTCTCCCGATCTACCCGCACAACCTGCTGCTGATGCGCCACGATCCGCGTCTTGATGCTCGTCGCGCGATTGGCTTGGCCCAGCAATCCTCGGCAGTCCACCTTTTGCTCGCTGAGCAACTCCTGAAGTTTTTTGCCCGCATCGTCTCGGCCAACGATCGCAAAAAGCTCGGCCTGCGCCCCGAGCGCGGAAAGATTGCGCGCCACATTCGCCGCCCCACCCGGCATGAAACTTTCCCGCTGAAACTCAACAACCGGCACCGGCGCTTCCGGAGAGATCCGCGCCACGTTCCCCCAGATGAACTGGTCGAGCATCACGTCACCGACCACGACAATGCGTCTCTTCCGCGCCACCTCCATCAGTTGCCGCACGCGCGTTGTTGTTAAGCTCGGCCCCTTCATGGCCTTGTTGGTAGTCCAGGCTTTAGCCTGTTCGGACCCCGCACGCGGCCCGTGGTTAAGCTATATCCCTTCATTGTCCCTTTGATCGAAAGCCTATGTCTCCAGAAACGCCGTGAGCGGACTGGTCGGACTGGCGTACTGCTGCGCGGTCGCAACTCCAATCTCGTAGGCGGCGCGTCCGGCTTCCACAGCCATTTTGAAAGCCATCGCCATTCGGTTGGGGTCACTCGCGATTGCTATCGCGGTGTTGACCAGTACCGCGTCCGCTCCCATCTCCATCGCTTCGGCCGCGTGGCTCGGCGCTCCGAGCCCCGCGTCAACCACCACCGGCACCGTCGCCTGCTCAATGATAATCTCAATCTGCTCACGCGTTATGACACCACGGTTGGAACCGATCGGCGACCCCAGCGGCATGACAGTAGCAACACCCACGTCCTGCAAACGTTTCGCGAGCACCGGATCGGCATTGATGTAAGGCAGCACCGTGAAGCCGTCCTTCACCAGCACTTCAGCAGCTTTAAAAGTTTCGACCGGGTCAGGCAGGAGGTAGCGCGGATCTGGGTGAATCTCCAGCTTGACCCACTTCGGCAACCCTGCTGCGGCAGCAAGGCGCGCGAGACGCACGGCCTCCTCCGCATTCATCGCCCCGCTCGTATTCGGCAGAATCAGATAACGCTTCGGGTCGATGAATTCGAGGATGTTGGCGAAAGGATCTTTCTTGCCGCTCAAGTCTGCCCGCCGCAAAGCCACAGTCACGATTTCCGTGCCGCTCGCCTCAGTGGCATCGCGCATCGCCTCGGGCGACGAAAATTTGCCCGTCCCGATCATCAATCGCGATCGGAACTGCCGCCCGGCAATCGTCAATGGAGCAGCCAACTGCATTTTGTCGACCCTACCCCTTTACAACACACAAGTCGAGCACGGCAGGATTGCCCAGTGTGATTGCAACCGCCGGTCAAATCTTAGATGCAAAGTTTAGCCAATGATGGAGCGCGGGCAGCCTTGCAGCAGCCCTGCCCGCTCTGCGTACGATTGATCGTTGACTTAGGAGCGGGCAAGGCTGCCGGCGCTCCACTTGAGATCGTGACGGTCAGTTTCAATCACCCAAGGCCGCGCCCATTATGCTCGATCAGCATTGCTTTGGTGAAATTGCGGATGCAACCGCAGCTTTTCCCAAGTCTCCCCCGACATCGGCGCCTGACGGTAAACTGGTTGCCACAACGGCTCCGCGCTCGTCGATCTATGCGCGCGCTCCAGCCATTTATGATCCAGTGGCTCGTCGATTAGCGATGTCGAATTGGCGGCGATGGTCGTCTCTTCCTTTTCACCCGTCGCATGCCCGACGCCGACAAAGAAACCAGCCAACAACAACGATACCCGCAGCATCGTGCTGCGCGAGTAGGTCGGCAACGCACAAGGTCGATTCGGATCCAGCAATTCAAAAA
>JAICHC010000801.1 GCA_025922795.1 Candidatus Binatia bacterium
GGGACGGCGCGAGGATGCTACTTCTGGAGAAAAAACCGCTCCATGGCCATGTCATTCTGAGCAGCGCTCCACCAAGCAATCCGCTTCGATGAATTTGACCAAACAGATTTTTCGCCCTGGACTCAGGATGACATGGGGAGGGTTTCACCGCCACAGTCATGGTCAGAAGCCGGCTACCCGAGGACGATCCGATCGAGGCGGATCAATTCCGCCAACGACCACGCTTGAAAAGGGCAACCGCGAGGTGTGTGCGGCAATTCGGCATCGGCGATCTCGGCAACATGCCCGAGACCGCCGTCATTGACATGATCCAGGAGCGGCGTGAGAAAGCGCGAGCGCGCCTCCCGCTTGGCTTCACTGGTATTGCCGCGCACTCGAACCCAGGCTTCGACGAAGGGGCCGATCAACCAAGGCCAGACCGTGCCTTGGTGATATGCGCCGTCGCGCTCACGTACGCCGCCTTGGTAGTGCGGCGTGTAACCCGACTCTTCGGGCGCGAGAGAGCGCAAGCCCAAAGGCGTCCAGAGACGGCGCTCGACAACATCGACAATTCTTTTAGCCGGTTCGCCTTCGATCAACGCCAGCGGCAAGCCGCCCACGGCAAAAATTTGATTGGGCCTGAACGGAGCGTCGAGCTTGCCGGTTTCATGATCGGCGTCGACGACGTCGAACAGGTAACCGCCTTCCATATTCCAGAACCGGCAAGCAAATCTATTTAGGCCACGCGCCAGCGGCGCTTTCCATCGCTCGTCGAATTGACTGCCGATCCACAGGGCATTCAACCACAGCGCCTGGACTTCCACCGGCTTGCCGATGCGCGGTGTCACAACCCAGTCTCCGATTTTGGCATCCATCCACGTCAGCTGTACTCCCGGAACCCCGGCGGCGAGCAGACCGTCTTGATCCATGCGAATGCCGTACCGGGTGCCCTGCGAGTAACCGCAAAGAATCGCGTGGACGGCTTTCTGCAGTGACCTCTTTTGCCGTTGCGTCGCCTTGCCGTTGTTTTGCGTCGCCGTAAGAAAATCGTGCACGGCGATGATATACCAAAGCGATGCATCGACCGAGTTGTATTCCGGCCGCTCGCTCTGATCGGGAAAACGATTCGGTAACATGCCTTCGGAAACGACGTTGGACCACTCGAGCAGTATGTCGCGCGCGTCGTCGAGCCGACCCGTGGCCAGACACAGGCCACGCAGCGAAATGAAAGTGTCACGCCCCCAGTCGGTAAACCAGGGATAACCGGCGACGATGGTTTTGCCTGTGCCCCGTTTGGCGAGGTAAGTGTCCGCGGCTCGGTCCAGCGGAGTAGAGAAAGCAGCTCGGCGTTGCCGTTCTTTGTCGCGCAGGTCCGCGAGCAATTCCTTTGCCGTTCGCCCTTGGGCGAACTCGTCGGCGGTAAAACCAGCGGCGCCAAGGATCAGAATGCCTTCGTCCGTAGTTAGGTCGAATTGAAAGCTGCCCGGCGCGGCGAGGTCCTCGATGAAATCCAGGCGCCGCTCCCTTTCCTGCTCGTAAACAAAGTTGCGATACCAGTCCGGCTGGTGCCGATATTCGCCGTTGTGAAGGACGATGATTCCGGGAATCTCAGGATACGGACGCCAAATCAATCTCCGCCCATTGATCTCGGGCTGAAACCGAAACCCGGCATTTTCATGGTGAATCGAGTGATAGTCGCGGCCCGAGAGAAACGGGGTTACCGTCATGATTGCCTTGGCCGTTTTGTGCAGCACTCGCCAGGAAAGCGCGACCAGCGAAGCGCCGTGGAGGACAAAGATTTGTTGCTGTATCTTAGCCCCGCCCTGAATTGCGAAGACCCATGTCGGCCATGGTGCGCTGTTGAACTCGACGATGTGCGATGCGCCGTCCGGATGCACGATGTTGGGGGGATAAAGTTGTGAAGACAACGAGCAGGTCCCACTTGCAGTTTCCACCGCTGCATCGAATCCATTGACGAGAACGATTCGCCCTGCGGGCGGTTTCGTTGCCGTCAGCAGCAGGGCATGATACCGGCGCGTGCGTATGCCGGAGACGGTGCCCGAAGCGAAGCCGCCGAGGCCGTCGGCCTCAAGCCATTCGTCGTGCATCATGCTTGGCAAATCTATTGTCTTCATTTCGTACCCGTTTCGAATAGATCCTTCACTTTTTTCAGGCTGACCGTAGTAGGTCCGGAGCGCAAAGAACTACTAAAGAACTACTAAGGAGTTCGTTAGTTAGTAGACCTACTGGGACGAAGGGGCGAGTCGTGGAAAGCGCAGGCACCAGGACTCAAAGGACGCTTTCGCACCCACGCCCAAAATTAAGCACTCGGGGCGTGGCTCGGGTGGTGGCCGATGACCTACAGACGCTTTGCCTGGGTTGGGA
>JAICHC010000802.1 GCA_025922795.1 Candidatus Binatia bacterium
CAACCTTGGAAAAAACAACCTGGCAAAAAGTTCATGACTGCGAAAGCGTTTGTCTATCGAGTCCGTTAAATCCACGCCTCAATAGCAAGAAAACTGAAGAATCTGGTACATAGATTGCTCGCTTCGCAATCACGAAATTATCTGAGTTAACGATAATCCAGGAGCCGCCTGAAACCGCGCCGCAGCGGTACATCAAAACAACGAGCTGCCGTTGCCGCTCGGTTTTGCGCTCATCGACGTGTTCTGCATCGGCTTGTTTCTCATCAGTATCGGAGTCCTGGCGACGTTTTTATGTCCACCGATGCTGATGCCCACATCGGCGGCGACTAAGGGCCGAGGCGTCATTCACTCCATCGCCCACATCGCTACCCTGCCAGAAGACCGGAGTTGCTTGACGAGATCGGCCTTGTCCTCGGGCTTGTAGTTGAGGTAATACGCATCCGCCCCGATCAGCTCTGCCACCCGTTTCGCCTCGGATTTCTCATCGCCGGTGGCGCCTGCCCGAAGAATTTGCCATGGCCGTGCCGGCAGTGACCATAAGGAGCGATTTCTGTTCGGCGCGGCGCCGACGGATGCACATATTTCATCGGCGGTCTCGCCTTGGCGGGGGCTATCCTGATCGACGCCAGAGTCGGCGTCATTCCGGGCACGCCTGGCGAAAAGCTTCAGCCTGAGGCTGATCCGTCTCTGGCGGAGGCGCGACCACTCGCCCTCAACGCCGGGCCGTTCGCCGGGCGTTGTTTCGTGTCACGTGATCAGCCTTATTGCCCAGATAAAAGCTGCGGATCGGCGTTAGATCGTCCCTGAGCTCATAGACCAACGGCTTACCCGTCGGGATATTTAACTGGACAATCTCTTCATCCGAGATTCCGTCGAGGAACTTGACCACAGCTCGGAGAGTGTTCCCATGAGCGACAATCAAGGCGCGCTTACCCTCCGCAATCGCCGGCGCGATACTCTCGTGCCAGTATGGAAGCAAGCGTGCGAGCACGTCCTTGAGGCTTTCGGTGAGCGGCATCTCCTTCGGTTTGAGTGCGGCATAGCGCGGGTCCTTGGGAGGTTCGCGCCCGTTTTCCTTCACCGGCGGAGGCGCGACGTCGTAGCTTCGTCTCCAAAGCCTAACCTGTTCCGATCCAAAACGATCTGCTGTCTCCGACTTGTTCAGCCCCTGCAGTGCGCCATAATGGCGCTCGTTCAGCCGCCAGCTGCCGTGGACCGGAATCCACATAAGGTCCATTTCTTCGAGAACGATCCAGAGCGTTTTGATGGCGCGCTTGAGAACGGAAGTGTGAGCGAGGTCAAATGAGAACCCTTTCTCCGCCAAGGCGCGGGCAGCATGAAGAGCTTCTTGAAGACCTTTATCGTTTAGGCCGACATCAACCCAACCGGTAAACCGGTTTTCTCGATTCCATGTGCTCTCGCCGTGACGTAGCAGAACGAGCGTTTTCATCACGTCAGGAATTTAGAAACACTTCGTCTCACGCGGCGCAATCGGCTACTTCTTCAGCATGAGTTCCAAGATCTTCCGCCAGCGACTGGAGATCCTCCTCATGCTCGACTTCGTCCTGGAGAATCTGCAGCACGATGTTGTAAGTGACCGGGTCCTTCCCCTGCGTCGCTTCCAAAAGTTTTTTGTAAAAGCCGATGGCGCAGCGTTCGCCATCGATGTTTTGCTTGAGAATAGTCGCGACCAACGGGTCGTCCGGCGCTTCGTAGCCGCAACTCGTCACGTCGTACCATTTTTTCGGCTCGGTCACCGGCGTACCGCCGAGTTGGATGATCCGACCCGCGACCATACCGGCGTGACGGAGCTCGTCGGCGGCATGTTGCACCAGTTCGGCAATCACCGCTTCCTTCATCGGGCCCTTTACCACCTTGGCGCCGAGCCAATATTGGTAATATGCAAACCATTCATCGGCGAACGCCGTGTTGAGAAGCTTCAACAGCTGTTGCACGTCTGCGGACGATTTCGATACCTTTGGTTCCCATAATTCCTCCTTCGATGCTGCTGCAAATCCGCTGCGATTAATTATCTCGTCGACGTTGCTAGCTAACCGATGGTTCGACGCCCGTTTACCGTTCGGGGAAAGGCGCATAAAGACAGGCGTCTCCTTTGCTTTCTCGGCATAATGAATTTTTTATCCGTTTATGGCGCTTACTGATGCGCAATCGGCATGCCACACAATAGTCTCGATTGCAGGCGCACTCGACCCGAAGATTTCCGAATGCTGACAAAACCGCGCAGTAGTAATCGCAACTCTGCGAAACGAAATTAATCGGGGCTATCGATCCCATCCGCCTCCCATTTCTAGCGCGATTCATCATTGCGCCGCTTCCGCGAGGTTTCTTTGTAATTTAA
>JAICHC010000803.1 GCA_025922795.1 Candidatus Binatia bacterium
TTCCGCCGAGATGTTTTTGGGGCGCGCTTTACAACAGAAAGGCGCCATTGTAGAAACCAGCAATATTTGTCTCGCGAGCGGATGATGAGTGTTCTTGACCCGGACAGTTTTAGAGACTTTGAGCACGCCGGCTGGGAGAGTATCCCGGCGAGTTATCATGAAGCCTTCGGGGCTTTGACGAGACAGGCCATCGAGCCGTTACTCGACGCGGCTGGAGTTAAACGCCGGATCACCTTTTTGGATATCGCCAGCGGCCCCGGCTATGTTGCCGCGGCGGCCGCAAAGCGCGGCGCCACGGTTCTAGGGATCGATTTTTCGCCCGCAATGGTTGCTCAGGCGCGCCAACTGCATGGTGGAATCGAGTTTCGCGAGGGTGATGCCGAACAGTTGCCGCTCGGCAGTGGGCTATTCGATGCGGCGGCGATGAGATTTGGCATTCTCCACCTCGGTCAGCCGGAAAGGGCTTTGCTCGAAGCGAACCGAGTGTTGCGCAGCGGCGCGCGATTTGCTTTTTCAGTTTGGGCGCCACCGCAAGAGACGATCGGGTTCGCCATTGTCCTGCGCGCTGTGGAATTGTACGGCGAACCGCGTCTTGTCTTGCCGGAGGGGCCGCCGTTTTTCCGCTACAGCGACCCGGAGGAGTGCACGCGCGGCTTGATCGTCGCCGGTTTCGAGTCGCCGACGGTGACGCGAGTCCGGCAAATCTGGCGCTTGCCGGCGGGAGACGGCCTGTTCAACACGATGAAAGATAGCACTGTACGCACTGCGGGATTGTTGCGGGCGCAAAAACCGACCGTCCTGAACAAGATCCGCGACACCATGCGAGCAGAGGTGGCAAACTATACCAAGAAGGGTGTGGTGGAGTTACCGATGCCGGCGCTGATCGCGTCGGGGATTAAACCTTAAAGTAAACTCGTTCAATCGCTTCGCTCCGTTCAAGTCGTTCAAAAGGTTCCAAGCGTTTTTCCGAGGTGGCGCCTTCAATGCGGAGACCAGCACCGGATAACGATTGGAACGGCTTGAACGTTTGAACGATTCGAACGTGTTCTTCCCTTTATGGCCCGTGGTGTGTCGCGAGCGGGCTCGAGTCCGCAAGTTCCATCATTTGTCGCGCGAGTCTTTCCGTGAGCTCGTGGCGTTGCGACTGTGAAGACGGATTGTTCCAGAGGTTATTCGTTTCATCGGGATCCTTGGTAAAATCGTAAAGCTCGCCCCACTCCGCTCCTTCGTAGAGAGTCAAACGCGCGTTTTCGGTGATCAGACTCCGCGCGCGAAAATTATTTTTGAATCCCATGTAGCCGCGTCGTTGGTGCTCTTCGATGACCAGCGATTCGTGGCCGGTCGCACCGCCGTTCACGGCTTGCAGCAGATTCGCTCCCTGCATGCCGTTGTGGCCCTGAAGCCCGGCGCGGGCAAGCACCGTATTGGCGATATCGAGAGTGCCGCAGAGTCCCCGGTTCACGAGTCCTTGCGCGTCGACGGTCGGGTCGCTCCAGATGAACGGTACGCGCACCAGGCCGCGGTAGTGGAGCGCGCCTTTGAGCAGCAGTTGATGGTCGCCCATAAAATCACCGTGGTCGCTGGTGAAAACGACCACCGTGTCTTGGTCGAGCCGGAGCGTTTTGAGCCAACCCAAAATGCTGCCGATGGCGTCGTCCACCATCGAGATCATGCCGTAAGTGAGCACGATCGCCTCGCGCGCTTCTCGTTCGACAACCGCAAAAGTCCGCTGCCCCTCGCGATTGGCCTTGTTTTGTGCGCGCTCATCATAGAGCTGCTGCAAATGAGGCGGAATCGGCCGCTCGCCTGAATTGAACGACGCCGGCAACGGGATTGCGGCCGGATCGTACATGTCCCAATAGCGGCCCGGCGGCGTGAACGGATGGTGCGGGTCGGGAAACGAGCACTGAATATAAAACGGTCTAGAGCGGTCGGTCCGCGCATAGTTTTCCAGGAACTTGATGGTTCTTTCGGCGATATAGGCGGTGGGATAAAGCGCCTCCGGAATGCGCGTGCGCCAAGCCTGCGGCGCGGTGTAATGATTGCCCGGGAGTTGATTTTTCGGCCCGCGCAGAGAATCAGGATCGGGATGCCGCTCCGTGAGCCAACGCGCGTAGTGGCCGACGGTCTTATCGCCGTGGCCGATTGCCAGCTCGACGTGTTTAAAACCATAGTAAGGAAGGGTCGGCTCGAAGTCAGGTTCTCTTTCCCAAGTTGACGGCAGCTCCTGGTCGTAGCGGCCATGCCGGGTCAAGGTCTTGTCGGCTTCACGCAAATCCTCCGGCGGCATCGTCAGGTTCGGATCGGCTGCGGGCATGCCGATCGTTGGGAGATTGCCATTGATGCTTTGCAA
>JAICHC010000804.1 GCA_025922795.1 Candidatus Binatia bacterium
GTAGTTTCTGCTATCGCTTCGTGGTTAGCGCACTATCGATTTAATGACAATCCTTCAAGTTTGTGCGACGAAGCTCAGTCTTGATCGACCGTTTTGCTTTGACATCCAGCCGTGACGATGGTACGCGCGTTTGATGAGCGGGGCTCATGCGGATGAGAACAGTTCCAAAAACTTCGAGTTTGACCGGCAGTGAGCGGCTGAGGATACATGAATAGCAAAAGGAGAAACATCGATGAGTCCAACAGATTGGGCGAAAACCTACGCGGCGACGAAGGAGAGCCAATGGCTGCGGACTTCATCACCAACCAGGAGATCATCATAGCGGCGCGGCGCAATCTTACCGATAACGTCTGGCACTATCTCACCGGCGGGGCCGAATCGGAAACCACGATGCGCCGCAACCGATTCGGTCTTGATAGTCTCGCCTTTCGGCCGCGCGTGCTCGTCGATGTTTCCAAGATCGATACTTCGACCACGGTGCTGGGACATCGAGTCAAAATTCCCGTGTTGCTCGCGCCCATCGGCTCGCTGCAGTCAATCACCGCTCAAGGCGGCATCGCGGTCGCTAAAGCGGCCGCGGAATTCGGCACGGTCAATTTCGTCAGCTCCGTGACTCAACCGAGCCTGGAAGAGATCGCAGCGGCGAGCCGTTCGCCAAAGATTTTTCAGCTTTACGTCCAAGGAGATCTGAAATGGATCGAGACTCTCCTGACGCGCGTGAAGCAGGCCGGTTACGCTGCGCTTTGCCTCACCGTCGACACAGCGCACTACGGCCACCGCGAGCGCCAGATGATGGATCGTTGGCTGCCGCCGAGTCGTCGCGGTGTCGGCTACGAGTATCGCGCGCGACTGACCTGGGAGCTTCTCGATGCCATTAAAGAAATCGCCGGGCTGCCGTTCATCTTGAAAGGCGTCGCCACGGGCGAAGACGCAGCGCTCGCCGTGGCGCACGGCGTCAGCGCGATTTACGTTTCCAACCACGGCGGTCGCCAGCTTGATCATGGACGGGCGACTATCGACATGTTGCCGGAGATCGTCGATGCGGTTGGTGGCCGGGCCGAGATTGTGCTCGACGGCGGCATCCTGCGCGGCAGCGACGTGCTCAAGGCGATTGCGCTCGGCGCCCGCACAGTCGCGATCGGCAAGTTGCAAGGCTGGGGACTCGCCGCCGGCGGCCAGGCTGGCCTGATACGGGTCCTGGAAATACTCGAAAGCGAACTCATCACATCGATGGGCTTGCTCGGCATCACGCGACTGGATCAACTCAACTCCGCCTACTTATGCAAGGTACAGCCGTTGGATCCAGCTCACGAGATGAGCGCTTTCCCGCACATCCCCGGCGGACAGTTGCGTTGAAATCCAAGCAATCGAATGTCTTCGAACAGGCGCCGTCGCGGATTTTGTAAAAAATGCTTGAAATTTATTTCCAAACTGGTAAACGAGTCGGATGCTTACCGAAGAAACCACTCAATATCTGTCGAGCTTTAAGGAATTTCTGGTCGCGCAGCAACTCAAAACCAAGGACCCGGCCATTCGAGAACTGCTTGAAGAAGTCAATCGTGAGCTTTTGAAACGAACGGAACGCGGCCCGGTTTGTTAGGCGATGTCAACCTAAAGATCGTAGGCGAGAGCCCGCATGGGATTGTGACTGGGGCGAAGACGGGCGCGGATCTCGGCAGTCGATTCGAGACGCGCCCCGTGAGTTTGCCATTGCTGGCAGCAGCGCGGCTATAACCAAGAGCGATTCCGAATACGACCGAGGCCAAACCAAAATCGCGTTCCGCATTCATTGCATCGGAAGGGACGAATGCGGATCCAGCTCACCGCACGTTCACGGAAAGTTCTGCGATGAGAAAGCCGGGTATCGCTGCTCTGACAATTGGGGCAAGTGCGCCGCTGCGGATTGCGAGCATGTTTCCAGTTCGGAGAGAAGACCGTTTTAGAGTGTGCGCCGATTTTCTTTTCCAGCTTGGTCAACGCATTATAGAACTTGCTCATCAGGCATAATCGTAAATCACTACCGCCATCCGGGTCAAATTCAGGCTACCAGCCGCGGCCAATTCAATCACGGTCGAAATCGACCGCTTGATCCACTGAAAATTGAACAATTCGGCGCAGCACGTCGGGAATCTTAATCCGTGTTCCTTTGTAACTCCCACAGCTGCAAAGATTTTTCGTGACCGTAACCAAACTGTAGCTAACGAAACCATGCCCGACGAAGCAACGGAAATCCAGGAAGCAGCACAAAGGCCTAGGCGGTGCACGTCTTGGCGCCGTGACCACGCCTTCGGCAACGATCTAAGGGCAGTGTGTTCGTCGGTTACCGTTCCCCATGGGTGCGCCGGCGCGGCA
>JAICHC010000805.1 GCA_025922795.1 Candidatus Binatia bacterium
CTGCTGCGGCTCGATGAAGGTTCGCCCGACGTAGTGATTACGGATCAAGCCGAATTCCAACGGAATCTTCGCCTCCTCGGCGTAACCGATGGCCGCCGGCACACCCGAATCCGGCACGGGCGTGACGAGATCAGCCTCGACGCCGCTCTCGCGCGCGAGCTGGCGGCCGAGCTCCTTGCGCACCTGGTAAACGTTGTGTCCGAAAAGCTTGCTGTCGGGGCGGGCAAAATAAACGTACTCGAAAATGCACTTAGCGTGAGGCATCTGCGGAAACGGCTTAAGCGATTCCAACTCGCCGTCGGGGCCGATGGTAATAATCTCACCCGGCTCGACGTCGCGCACGTATTCGGCCTCGATAAGGTCCAGGGCGCAGGTTTCGGAAGCGACAACATAGGCGCCGCGATTTTTTCCTCCGGCAAACCTGCCGAGAACGAGCGGCCGGAAACCATGGGGATCGCGCGCCGCGATCATCTTATCCAACGTGAGAAAGAGCAGCGAAAAAGCGCCGCGCACCCGGCTCAGCGCTTCGATGATCCGCCCCATGAGGGTTGATTCCTTCGACGTCGCGATAAGGTGAATGATAACTTCGGTATCGGTAGTCGACTGAAAAATAGAACCCGAGCGCTCCAGCTCTTCGCGCAAGAGCGCGCCATTGACCAAGTTGCCGTTATGCGAGATCGCGATCGGCCCTTGGGAATACTCGACCACGAAAGGCTGGGCGTTTTTGAGGTGGCTTTGTCCTTGGGTCGAATAGCGATTGTGGCCGATGGCGCTGGCGCCTTCGAGGCGCTTGATGACCTCTTCCTTGAACGCGTCGGCGACAAGTCCCATCTGGCGGTGGGAAATGAGCCCTTTGCCATCCGAGGAGACGATGCCGCAAGATTCCTGACCGCGGTGCTGCAGCGCGTACAGTCCGAGGTAAACCATGTTGGCCGCTTCGGGGTGGCCGTGGACCCCCATCACCGCGCATTCGTCGTGGAATTTATCGTCCGACATTATCAGTTCGATATCGGCTATCTTCCCTTTGAACCTTGAACGGTTGAGCGTTGAACGGGCGGCTATTTTAGCCGCGCCGCCAGCGCCGTTGACCAAATCGTTTTTAACTCGTCGACCGGCAACTGCACCAGCCGCTGAATCGTAAATCGGTTGCCGCCCACCGCGCCGATGACCTGCATCGGAACACTGTGCCGCGCGGCGATTTCTTTCAGACGATCGATCTTTTCCTCTTTCAAGGATACGACAATGCGCGACTGCGATTCGCTGAACAACGAAGCGTCGCCGCGGATCATCTCATGAGTCTCAATCCGTACTCCGAGCGGCCTTTCCGGATGAACTATGCAGCACTCCGCCAAAGCGACCGCAAGACCGCCATCGGACACGTCATGCGCCGAGCTCAGCAGCTTCTGGTCAATGGCTTCAAGACAAGCGAGTTGCACCGCTTGCTCCAATTTAAGATCGATCCACGGCGGCGTGCCTCGGGTCAAGCCATGCACCCACTTGAGATACTCGCTGCCGCCCAGCTCCTCGCGCGTGCGCCCAAGCAAAACGACCATGTCGCCCGCGGCCTTGAACCACGGCGTCATTATGCGCTCGACTTTTTCAATCAGCCCGACCATGCCGATGGTAGGCGTCGGGTAAATGGGCGTGCCGTCAGTTTCATTATAGAAGCTCACATTGCCGCTCACAACCGGAACGTTGAGCGTGGTGCAAGCATCGCGCATGCCCTGAATCACCTGGGCAAACTGCCACATGACTTCAGGATTTTCCGGGCTGCCGAAATTCAAGCAATCGGTCAAGCCGACCGGACGCGCCCCCACGCAGGCAAGATTGCGCGCCGCCTCGGCCACGGCGATCACGCCGCCGACATAAGGATCCAGATAACAATAGCGGCTGTTGCCGTCGACGGTGAGCGCCAGGCCTTTGGCGGTCCCTTTCACCCGGACGACGGCGGCATCGGCGCCGGACCCGATAACCGTGTTTGTGCGGACGTATTGATCATACTGCCGGTAGATCCATTCCTTGGACGCCAAGTTCGGCGATGCGAGAAGCTGCTTTAGCGCCGCGCCGAGATCTTTGGGTTCCTTCACCGTGGCCAAATCTAATTGCTGCAACTGGTCCTGTTGCGCCGGCCGCGTAGCCGGGCGCTGGTAAGCGGGAGCTTCCTTGGTCAGCGCTCGAATCGGTATATTCGCAACTTCCTCGCCGTGCCACAGAGCGCGAAACTGCTGATCGTCCGTCACCCGGCCGACTACGACTGCATCGAGATCCCATTTCTCAAATATTTTTTTGATCTTATCTTCGCTGCCTTGCTTGGCGACCAGGAGCATGCGCTCCTGGGATTCGGAAAG
>JAICHC010000806.1 GCA_025922795.1 Candidatus Binatia bacterium
GCTTTCTGATTTTCTTCCGGAGAAAGCGGTGTAGGATCGTCACCCACGAGCTTCCTGTACTCCTTGGCAAAACCAGGATCGTTGAAAGTTTTGTTGATCGCTTGCGTGAGAATTGCGATTCGTTCAGGCGGAGTCCCCGGCGGCGCGAAAAACGGCGAGCCGGTAAGTCGAAAGTTTCGGAACAGTGAGAGGACTTTGCGTTGTATGTTGGATTTGGCGAATTCTTCCAAATCCGGCAAGCCCTCGAAGTCCGGATGCTTTAATCCCTTGGGAACCGCCAACATCGCATGGACGTCGATCTTTTTGTTCTTTATCCAATCGATGTTGCGCGTAAGATGATCGTCCGCCGTGCCAAAGGCATCGAGCTCTCCGGCAAAAAACGCCGCATCGCGCTCCGGAGTGGAATAGCCTGTGATAAAATTTGGGTTCTTGAGCTCCAGGAGCCAAGCGAAAACCCGGCCGATATTGTAAATGGTATGCCCGACCGACTGAGCGCCGATCCTCACTCCCGACGCAGCTCGGAGCTTTTCCAAATCCGACAGACCTACCTCTTTCCGGGTCAGGAAAATATAATGAGTGGAGCTGTAAGGCGAGCCGAGAAAAATCAGCTTATCGATATCGTACTGCACGCCCTTGCCGCCCAGCACGGCCGCCGCCACCATCCCGCCGCCGGAATTGCCGATACTCAAGCCGTCCGGCTTGGCCGCGCCGTAGATGAAATTTCCGGCCTTCTGGCCTCCACCGCCGGGCATGTATTCCTGAACGATCGTCGGATTGCCGGGAATGTATTTTTGCAGCAATGGGATCATCGCGCGTACGCGCAAATCGCCCGATCCGCCGGCGTTGCGGCCCTGGACGATCGTAATGGTTTTGCCTTGATAGAAGTTGCTCTGACCAAACGCGCTGCCGGTTATGGAGAGTACCGAAGCGGCCAACGCAGCCAGCCCATACGCCACTGAGACTTTACTTTTCATGGCCAATCTCCTTTAGCGGCGCGGCGGCAACGGGCCGGCGCCGATTATTTGTTTGAAGATCTCAACCACCTCCGGTTCACGCGGAATTTCCTGGATCGCTCTTTCGTGATTTTCCGGCAGCAAAGGCGTCGGATCGTCGGCGGTGAACTTTTTGTATTCTTTGTGGAACTCCGGGTCCTGGTAAGTCTTGCGAAATGCTGCCTGCAAAGCCTGAACGTGTTCCCTTGCAGTCTTCGGTGGTAGCACGAAAGGCTGTCCGGTTACGCGAAAGGCGCGCTGCAATGCCAGGACCTTTCGGTCGCGATCAGCGGTCGCAAAAGTCTCTAGATCGGCAACTTGAGCAAAGCGCGGATGTTTCTCGCCTTTCGGCACTTCGATCGATGCATGGAAATGGACTAGACCCTTGTCCAACCACTCGCGATTGCGCTTGGTCATCGAATCCGCTGCACTCGAGCGCGCATCGATCTCGCCGCGCTCCAAAGCCACGTCCAGCTCCCTACCGCCGTAGCCGGTCACGAACTTGGGCTCTTTGAGACCCAAAATGTAGCTAAACAGACGAGCCTCGTTATAAACCGAGAAACCGACGGATTGGCCGCCGACGCGAATGCCCGTGGCCGTCCGCAACTTTTCGATGGTGTCTAAATTAAGGTCCTTCCGAGTAACAAAAATAGCGATATGGCTGTTGAATGGCGAGCCAAGATAGACAAAACCGTCGAGGTCGTATAACACCCCTTTCTCTTTTAACACCGCCGCAGAAACCATGCCGGAGCTAAGATTGCCGATCAGGAGTCCGTCGGTCACGGTCGATTGAAAAACATGGTTGGCCGCTTTGCGGCTGCCGCCGCCCGGCATATACTCCATGACGATGTTCGGGTTTCCCGGAATGTGCTTTTTAAGATACGGCAGCATGGCGCGCACCCTCATGTCGCCGGTGCCGCCTGGGTCTCGGCCTTGGACAATAGTAATCGTCTTGCCTTGATAGTTGGGTGTCTGAGCGTCGACGGTCCCCGGCCATGCCAAGACCACGGTAACCACGGCGATGACCAAAAATTTACCCAACGGCGAGCTTTGAAAGGACGTCATGGCCGCCTCCTTGATCCCGAGTCCGCGCCTGCGGCTGCGAAAAGGATTATCCCAGCGATAACTTCTAAGTCAACGCAGTTTTAGGAAATATCCAATCGCGTCGTGAAGCGTCGCATGAAGCCTAAAACGGCCGTAGCGCCATTCCGCCGCTAGCCCACTCGGTATATCTCCGCCCGATCGTTTCAGTTCCCTTTAACCGATTCTCTAGCGTGCTCGCGTCATAGCGCGAGCCAGTCGGGTTTGCAAACGGAAGGGCTCAAAAATCTGTCGCAGGCTGCGAAAAC
>JAICHC010000807.1 GCA_025922795.1 Candidatus Binatia bacterium
GGCCAGCGCGGTTTGCACTCCGAGATGGCTACTGCATATACCGGTCGTGGTGAAGAGAAGGTACAAACCCAATATCGTCGCGATCATGTACTGCATGTTACCCTCATTGAGTCGTTTACTATCCATTTAGACTCGATCACGGCGGAGCGGCTTATCGGATTCCGCGTAGTCCGCCGACGCTTCACCAGTCGAGGAGACGTCCGCAGCGCCGGTCTCTTCTAAAATTCTTTTTGCCTTGGTGGTCCACTCTGAATTGTCGGCGTGAACCGAAACCAAATACCCGCCCTCTTTCACCCTGCCTTCGTAGCGCTTTGCCTCATACTCGGGAATCCCCATTCCGACTAGCGCTCCCGCCAGCCCACCAACAGCTCCCCCTACGCCGACCCCAGCGAGCGCGGCCATGATCGGGCCGGCTGCGATGAAGGGCCCAACGCCCGGAATTGCGATTGCTCCTATTCCTGCCAACCACCCGAGCACACCACCAATCGCTGCTCCACTGCCGGCGCCCGCCGACGCGCCTTCCGGAGCCTTCGTTCCCTTCTCGTGAGCGAAATCCTTGGTGCCGACGTTCTCAGGGAATAGAACTGAAATATCCTCGGACCGAAAGTTGGCGGCGCGCAACGCATCAACGCCGCGCTCCAACGACCCTCGATCATGATAGATTCCAAATGCCGCAGTGTTTTTGCCTGCCATAAAGCTAGCTCCTTTTTGATTTTATTGAGAAACAAGTAGCAACCCAGATGCCACGGGGTTCGTGCAAAAGTTTCTCAGTACCAGGCGATTATCCTAGGTGAAAATTGAGCTCATGTACCGCGATTAAGGCTGCGCAAACCCCGTGTTGGCCGCAAAACTCGCCAATGTTGGAACGAGCGTTGTTTCTCCGCCTGCACTGGAAAACGATCTCGCGTAGTGTGGCAGGCGGGACACATCAAAGAGCCGCCTTGTCGCTTTTGCAACATAATGCGCCGGCTTCGGCGCACTGCCTTGTAAGTCGACTGGGGCAGAATCAGCGTCTCTCGTGTGCTAAGTTACCCCGACAACGAGCTGCCACATCGATGTTCGAAGCCAAGGCCGATGGCCGATGCTACGGGGTTTGGGGAAAATACCGCGAAGATCTCGAAAGAATTGCAGGAACGGTTGGAAGCATTTGCTCACAGAAGTTTACGACCAGATACCGAAGAAAGAGAAAGCTGAAAATCTCTGAGTCCCTCCAATGCCGTAACGAAACAAGCCGAGGCCGTTCCGAGAAAGACGAAGGTTACCCCGCAGAGTGGCTGAAATGCGTGTGGAAGGATCAGTCCCGCCGATTTAACGTAAATTGTCTAGCGACTCACGTATCTCTGGCCAAGCTACTTCTTCGCTGCCGAGTCGCGATTGCCGCTCCTGCCGATACTCTCGCTGGTCCTGCGTGTTGAGATGGCTCGCGGAAGTGCGACCGGAATCGCCGGTCGCGTGGGGCAGCATATTTAAGAGGCGTGTTATAAAGTCAGTCCAATGTTTTTTGTATTGTGCCATGAATCACTCCATTCGAAAAAAATTATTATGACTCATATCGGCACTCTCAGTGTACGACTCAAGCAAGCGGTATGCCTCGCCCGAAGTTCATTGTTTTTATTACATTTCAATAAAATAGGAGGGTGTCTCAGTCGGGCAAAAGCCTGACATTTTGTCAGTTGATCCGCTCAATCGGCGTGAGCCTGCATCGGGGATTTCATCTCACCTAGAAGGTCTTCAGTCTGTAAGCGATTTTCCCGTCTTCAGTAGCGAAATTTTCGGTTTTTGCGGCCAACAGGGTTACGTGGGGGAATATTTTTGGGAATCGTGCCGTGCTAATTGCGAAGAACGGAAAATGCTTCGGTTTTCGTGCCCGACCGCCTCTGCTATCTAAGGGGGCGGCGTTCATGTCCTCACGAATTTGTATCGTAGGATTGGCGGACCGCCGTTCGCACTACCGGTACGGCACTTTGAACTGGATTGTCTTACAAGTAAGAAAGGTCAACTGAGGTAGAAGAGAAGGGCGAGTGCCTGAACACCCGCCCTCAACGCTGTAAATTGTGCTAGAACCGGCGGCTATCTGTTAGTGGTTTTTTCGGGCCGCTCCGGATTTTGTGGACCACCTGGCCCCGCAGGACCTCGATTTTGATCGGATGGCGCGCTGCCGACACCCTGTCCCCGGTTTTGCTCGTCACAGCCAACGAGGAACAGGCTCATTGCGAATACGATCGCTCCAACGGTTGATATTTGCTTTTTCATTTTTTCACCTCCTCCTGTCTTATAGTTTGATGACATCTAAAGTAACCTTGCTTATTATTGATTAGTCGAGCGTGAACCGCTGGATCCC
>JAICHC010000808.1 GCA_025922795.1 Candidatus Binatia bacterium
GAACAGCCCGTCCTGGGGGTCGAAGATCTCCCTCGAAAAATCCGAGTCGCCGCCGATGATCTGTACTTTGCCGTCGGGCAATACGCGCAGAAGCGCGAACGCACGCGCCATTCCCATGTCGTTAATCGGAATATAAAAGGCCTGAGATGCCGGGTCGAATACTTCCGCGGTGTTGAGCATGGCGTTCTGCGCGTCGATGCCGCCGACGATCAGCACCTGGCCGGAACTCGTGAGGATGGCGCTGTGAAATTTGCGCGATGCATTCATGTTCCCGCTAACCACTGAAAAACTCTGCGTGGCTGGGTTGTAAAGCTCGGCTCTGCCGGTGGCATCACCTCCGGCCACAAGGATTCTGTCGTCGGACAAGACCGTAGCCGTGTGACCGCTGCGGGCGGTTGTCAGTGAGGGACCGGCCGCGAAAGACGCGGTCGAAGGATCATAGATTTCCGTAGAAGCGAGAGCGCCGTTCTGGTCACGCCCGCCGATGATCAATACTCGCCCGTCGGCAAGTCCGGTGGCGGTGTGGTCTGTCCGGCCGATTGAAGGCGAAGCAACGAGAGAGGAAGTTTGCGCCGCCGGATCGAAAATCTCCGCCTGGCTGATCATCCCGCTCTGATTATCGCCGCCTACAATCAGCACTTTGCCGTCTTGAAGGAGCGTTGCCGTGTGGCCTCGCCGTTCGACATGGAGTTGGGCCGTTCCTACGATCTGCGCGAAGACAGAAGCAGCTGAGGCCATAGTGGCGATCACGCCGATAACCGCGATTAACAACCACAGTCGAAGCCGATCAATGCTTAGCGGCCGCGACTTAATGGTTGATGGCTGGTCTTTCATTTGCGCCTCAAAAAAACTCTTCATTGTGCTCTCCCTGTCTCCCTTTCCTTTTCGTTCACGAACAAAAAAACCGGCGCAGATTTACTCTGTTGCCGGTTTCACCATTCGCTCCCTGATACCCCTGGTGACCACGTTGGGTTGTCAGTTCATCGCGTCAACAACTGCTTCTGACGAATTCCCCTTTAAGCCCACGTTTTCTTAGAAAGGGCTCGACCGACAAAGCACAGGCGGTGCCACAACGACACGCATGCGACTTATCGACGACCAAGTTTTAGTTGGCGAGAGATGACTTTCTTTGTCTAAGGCTTTTGGTAGAAGCTCCGCCGGACCCTGTCATTTTCGTAATGACGAGTTTGACGCAGCGACAGCAGGTCGTGTCGCGTTCAACTTGTGTTGCACCCCCGGAATTCTCGAGCGCATTCACCCGAATCTAGGGATTTGCAAACGAAAGCGATCCTGTTAAGAAGAAGGAACTCCTGCCGCTTTCTTTCAATGTTCGGTAAGCGAGGACTTGATGGCCGCGCTCGCGGTATCATGTCACGGGCTCAAACGAGCCGAGTCTGAAGGAGGAATTATGAAATCACGCGCGGCGGTGGCCTGGGAGGCAGGGAAGCCACTGGTCATCGAAGAAGTCGAAGTCGCCGGCCCAAAAAAAGGCGAGGTGCTGCTAAAAGTTGCTGCCACCGGCGTCTGTCACACCGATGCCTACACGCTCTCGGGCAAAGATCCCGAAGGCCTTTTCCCGGCGATTATGGGGCATGAAGGCGGCGCTACGGTGATGGAGGTCGGTGCGGGCGTTACGTCGGTGAAGCCCGGCGATCACGTGATCCCGCTCTACATTCCCGAATGCGGCGAGTGCAAATTTTGTAAGTCCGGCCGGACCAATCTCTGTGGCGCCATTCGCACCACCCAAGGGCAGGGCTTAATGCCTGATGGTACGTCGCGGTTTTCCGTTGGCGGTAAACCCATCTTGCATTACATGGGCACGTCGACGTTCTCGGAATACACCGTGCTGCCGGAAATCGCCGTCGCCAAGATCAACCCGGCGGCGCCGCTCGATAAGGTCTGCTTGCTCGGCTGCGGCATCACCACCGGTATCGGCGCGGTTCTCAATACGGCTAAAGTGCGACCTGGCTCGAGTGCAGCGGTGTTCGGTCTCGGCGGTATCGGGCTCAGCGTTATCCAGGGTCTCGTCATGGCCAAGGCGGCGCGCATCATCGCGGTGGATGTCAATCACAACAAATTCGAAATGGCGAAGAATTTAGGCGCGACCGATTTCATCGCGCCGCAGGAAAGCGGCCGGCCGGTGCAGGAAGTGCTTATCGAGATGACCGACGGCGGGGTTGATTATTCGTTTGAATGCATCGGCAACGTCAACACGATGCGCGCGGCGCTCGAGTCCTGCCACAAAGGCTGGGGCGAATCGACCATCATCGGCGTCGCCCCGTCCGGCGCCGAGATCAGCACGCGCCCGTTCCAGCTGGTGACCGGGCGGGTGTGGCGCGGC
>JAICHC010000809.1 GCA_025922795.1 Candidatus Binatia bacterium
GCGACACAGCGCATGCCGGCGAGGTGAGCGGCCATGACACCTTTCTCGGCATCTTCCAAAACCAAACACTCGGCCGGCTTGACATGGAGATCACGCGCTGCCTTAAGAAAAATATCGGGTGCCGGTTTCACTTGCGGGACGTCGAGGCCGCTGACGATCACCTCAAAAAAATGCGTTATGCCGAGGCCGGCCAATACGCCATCGACGGCATCGCGGTACGACGAAGAGGCGAGC
Organism: Candidatus Binatia bacterium; assembly: GCA_025922795.1. The sequence continues at coordinate 235 of JAICHC010000809.1, forward strand.
GCGATTTTTCTTTTGCCGTGCGAAGCGTTGAGCAGCTCCATCGCGCCGTCCATAGGACGGAGCGATGACGCGAGAAGATCAAGATAGTGCTTCGATTTGCGCGAGCGCAGCGCCTGCGGATCCAATTCCAAACCTTGCAGCGTCAACCAATCGCCGATGCCCTTGCCGAAGCGTACCCAATGCTCAGCGTAGTCGGCCTCGCGAAGCTCTATGTCGTGCTCCAGGAACGCCATCTGATAGGCGCGGCAGTGCAAACATTCGGTATCGGCCAAAAGTCCATCCAGATCGAAGATTATCGCGTTGACCATAGTCACCAGATAATTCTACGCGACTTTGGCGATTTTTTCACCCGCTGCCGCGTCGCCGGTGCCTATACAAAGGAAAAGCCCGGACTCCTTCGAGCCGGGCTTTTGACTTATCATGAGCTGCGATTTTTAGGAAGCTTGTCCTTGCGGTTTGCGAAAATGACGGTGGCGCGATTGCACCAGCGATTTTAATTGCTCTTGCTGAGCCGAGCTAAGCACGGACCGGCCGTTCTCGAGCGCCTCAAGGCGCAGATACCGAAGTTCCGAGCGATGTTTTTCCGCCTCCTGAATTTTGGCCTTGATCTGAATCAGGTCGGCGGGCGATTGCTGCGTCAACGTGCGGATCTCTTTCTCAATGGGCGCTAGTTGTCGCTGGACCGGAGTAACCTGGGTCTGGTAATGGTTTTTGATTTTCTCCAGGTTGGTGACTTGATCGCTGGTCAAGTTGAGCTCGCTCTGGTGTTTGAGCGCGATGCTGATGAGCGGCGCGCCGTGGACTCCTCGATGCATGCGTTCGCCGCGGGTGAAACGCTTTTGCCCGCTTGCTGCGCCGTCTTGGCCCGAAGCCATCGGCACATTGCCGGCAACGACCGCCGCAAGGGCGAACGCAGCGGCGCCTAAGACAATCTTTCGAAACTGGTTCATAGAGACCCTCCTCAGGGTAGTGGATTTTGAAGATTAGACGCCGGCCTCGCGAAAAAGTTTACGAATTGAAACAAACCTGAGAATTCGATCCGTTTTAGCTCATTTGCAGGAGTCGGCGAACGAACCCCTCGCCGCGCCTACTTGAAATATCCCTCCTTGAGCAGCTGATCGACGAAGCTGGTGTCGATGAACGCCGCCGGATTAGCCTTGGCGGCGGCCGGCGTGGTTGCGGCAATCGCTTGAAGGGTGTTCTTGATCGACTCCGCCTTTGGCCGTGGGTTTTTGTCCGCCCACCTGGCGAAGGCTTGATAAGCGTACTCTGTGTCCTCCTTGTTGCTGCCGAGAAATTCCATGAGGTAACCGATGGTCTTGCTCTTCTGGGTAAAATACACTTTCATCGCGTCCGCCAAAGCACGCTCGAAGCGCAGGATCGCGTCGCGATGGCTCGCCGCATAAGATTTAAGTACCCATTCGCCATTTTGCTGCCACTGAATGCCGAGCTCCGGCAATGCATAGAGCGTGTGGAAGCCGCGCTTCTCGCCCATGCGGTCGTAAGGTGGCGGTAAAACGGAAAACTGCACGTCGCCTTTCTCGATCTGCGCGATGACATTGATCCAGTCGGGACGGGGCATCTGGATTAGCTTAACATCCTTCTCAGGATTAATGCCGAGTTTGGACAAGCCGAAGCGCAAAGCCACGTCGGGTGCGGAGCCGAAGGTCGCTCCCACTTGGCCGGTGCGGCCTTTTAAATCTTGGATCTTGCCGATTTCCTTGCGTGCGACGATGTAGTAAGGGAAAACATTGACCCAGGAAGAAACGACGACGAATGGAGGTGCGCCTTCAAGTGTCGCGCTTGCGAAAGCTGGACCGGCGCCGAGCGTGAGATGCAGGCTGCCGCCGAGCATGCCTTGGACTGCGGCCGTGGTCGTCGTGCTGACGATTTTGACTTCCAGGCCGTGACGGTCGAATAATTTTTCCTTCTGAGCAATAAAGTAGAGACTCGTGCCGGGGTTGATGCCCGCTTGGCCGACGGTCATCTTAACCTGCGCGCCGGCCTCCGAGTTGAAAAATGATAACAGAACTAACGACCATCCGATGAACAATTTTGCCATCCGTTTATCCTCCTAGCGGCGGCATTGTCCCATCGGGGCGA
>JAICHC010000810.1 GCA_025922795.1 Candidatus Binatia bacterium
GTATGGCGCTTGCGCGAAAACTTCAGTGCCTTGAAGTATGCCCACCAATAAAAACCAGACGCTTGCCTGTTTCATATCCCCTCCTCGCACACGAAATAATTCCACTCGAAGCCGATGCGGCCTGAGAACATAAGTCAGTTCAAAGCTAAAGGTCAAGAACCATTGGCCCAACGGTTAGCAGACTTACTGCCGCCGATCTCTGAACCGACATATGTACTCAGCGGCAAGCGAAATAACTGGCGCTTTTTTCGCATTTCATCTAGGATACAAAAAATTTATCTCTCGGAGGCAACAAGCAGCGTGACACATCACCCCAAAATCGAGGAGCCGCGTGGTTTCCGGCGCCCGGCTGGGTTCACCCTGATCGAGGTTCTAATCGTCATCGCGATCATCGGAATTCTCGCCGTAATCGCGATTCCCCAGTTCATCTCCTATCGGAGTAGATCCATCGACGCGCAAATGAAATCGGATCTCAGAAACGCAGCGGTCGCCGTCGAGAGCTATTACGCCAAACGTAGCGTGTATCCTTCCAGCATCGACGAAATCGAAGGCTTCGGATTTCAACCGACCGATGGAGTAACGTTGACGCTGAATATTGTTTCGCCGACTTCCTATACGGTCACCGCAGCCAAACCGGGCGGCACACAGGCAGCTTTCACCTTCAGCAGCGCCAGCGGCTCGACCAACTAAGCGTAACCGTCCGATCCCGCTCGCCCGCTGGCCGATTGGTATAAATATAGTTGGAAGGTTTCGCAGATAGCGCAAAACTTTGCTGCCGTTTGTTGGAAAGCGGGTTTCGTTCGCCCACGCGCCGTCGTATTAGCGCGGATTTCTCTCTTCACTCGAACCCTACTCTTCCCTTTTCGCCTTTGCGTCTTGGCGGGCGACAGGCCGAGCTTGGTTGCGCCTGGGCGTTGCTTGTTCACTCTCCTTGACGAACACGCGCAACTTCGCATAGCGTGAGGCTGTTCGGGATGGAACGCCTCGCGCAGCATTACGGGCGGGCGACTTGCTCATAGACAATAAGGAGAATCCACCATGGCTGACGGCGGCAACGGCTTGCAAAAACTTTCCGTGCTCAATCCGGTTGGATATGAGCCACAAATTACTCCGAAGCCGATGGCGCGGCGGCTCGAGAGCCTCGATGGCAAAACCATTTTTTTAGTCGATCCGCGTTTTGACGACTCAGGACTTTTTCTTCGGCAAGTGCAGGATTGGTTTTCCGAGCATATGCCGTCGGTCAAGACCAAGCTGGTCGAGATGTCGAGCGTCTACACCAAGGACGATCCGAAAACCTGGGAAATGATCAAGGCAAACGGAGATGGCGCCATCATCGGTGTCGGCCATTGAAGCACGTGCGCGCCGGCGGTCGCCGTGCACGCAATCGCGCTTGACAGCAAGTACGGTGTACCCACCGTGGCGATCCATACCAACGTCTTCGAGAAGGCGGTGCAATCGGTAACCCGAATGCATGGCATGCCCGAAGCACGTTACACCTTCGTGCCCCAACCCGTGATGGGCAAGACCCCGGAACAATTGCGGGCTTATGTCGAAGGCAAGAGCCCGATCAGCGGCCGGCCGGTAATGCAGGAAGTGATCGAAGGGCTCACGCGTCCCGCCGAGGGAGATCGCCTTAGAGCGACTCAATTCAAACGCTCGACCCCGAGACTGCTCGACTCCGACACGGACGAGAACCTGCAGCGATTGTTCCTTGACAACAATTGGACCGACAAGCTGCCGATCGTCCTACCGACGGAAAAGCGCGTAGCCGAAATGCTCGCGCATACAAGCCACAAGCCGGACGAGATCGCCGGACATATTCGCTCGAACCAGTTTCGCCAGCACTGGGAATTTACCGTCGAGCAGGTCGCGGTCAACGCCGTGATGGCCGGCGCTCGCGCGGAATATTTTCCGGTCATTCTCGCCCTCGCGGCGAGCGGCGTAAGCGCGCGCGGCAGCACGACCAGCTCCATGGCGGCGATGGTCGTCGTCAACGGCCCGATCCGGAACGAAATCGCCATGAACTCGGGCACCGGCGCGATGGCGCCTTACAATCATGCCAACGCGACCATCGGGCGAGCCTATGGACTGCTATCGCAAAATCTCCAGGGCGGGTCGATTCCGGGCGACAGCTATATGGGCTCGCAGGGCAATGGCTACGCCTACGGCACGGTCACGTTCGCTGAGAACGAAGAACGCAGCCCATGGACGCCGTTCCACACGCAGCATGGATTCAAGCCGGAAGACAGCACGGTGAGCATATTCACCGGCTGCCGCTCGACGGCGTTTACTCTTGGCGTGCGCGAAAAATACTGGCGCGAACATGTGCGCAA
>JAICHC010000811.1 GCA_025922795.1 Candidatus Binatia bacterium
GGTTTCGGCTTCGTCGAGATGAGCTCTAGCGGAGAGGCCCAAAAAGCCATCGATAGTCTCAACGGCACGCAGCTGGACGGACGCACGTTGACCGTCAACGAAGCCAAACCAATGGCGAAGCGCGACAACTTCGGCGGCGGCGGTGGCAACCGCGGTGGGCGCGGTCGTGAAGGCGGCGGCAGAGGCAACCGCTGGTAGGGTTTCATTAAACGAACACACTGCTAAAAGGGCAGCCCGAGGGGTTGCCCTTTTTTTTGGTGGTGCGCCCTGGAGTCCTGCCCAGCAGCCCTGGAGTTATGTCCATGAAGCCCTGGATAACAGTGTTGGTATCCGTGACCCATGGAATGTGGATCATCCGGCAGCGCGGGGACTGATGTTGGTTCTACCATACTCAGCTCCAAGACCCGCACCAACCTGGTTCTGTTAGTAGACAATAGCGACAAAGTGAAGTTTGGCTCCATTGGCAATGGCCATGCCTTGGAGTTCTTGCAATGGCGCTGCAACCTGGATCTTGACAGCCTGCTGGTAGTTATCGAAACGCTGTTGTCATCATCTGAATTTCTCCCAGCGCTGGGGAGTGAGTGGGCGCAGACCCAGGAGGTGAAAGACCTTGGCAGGCCCGATCAGGCGTTTAATGATCGTTGAAAAGACCCAGGGTTTCCGGCGCGAAGAGTTCCTCTACGGCCAATTTTCTCGGAGTCAGACCTTGCTCGTGTGAATAGAGCGTGGCCGCTTCCAACGTCGGCAAATTCTGTTTAACACCATACGGATAAACATCTGTGCCCAGAATCTCGCGGGCGTACTCCAAATCTAAATTGATCCACGGCAGCGACGATAAGCCTTCATCGTAGGATTCGAATGCGTGCTGCTTTGCTGCATTAAAACCCAGCGCCAGACGGGTAGCGATCATGCGATCTTGTTCATAAACGGCGCGGCGGAGCACCACCAGGTGCATAATCGGAAAAATCTTGCTCTTAGAGTAATATGCCGCTTCGACGGCACGGCAATCAGGGAAGAGCCGGCGCACCAGCGGCGAGCTCTGCAAAAACGCACGCGGCGGCGACGTAACAGCGAGCGCGTCGAGCTTGCCTTTTTCGATCAGAGCGTCGAGTGTTTGATCTTTGACGAGGTTGTCGATGCGCACACCGGTCGGGATGTCGACGGCAACATGCTCCGGACGGCGGCGAAACCAGTGAATGTCTTGCGGCGCGACGCCGTACTCGTGCTGTAACAATCCGCGGACAAAAAGCAACGCGGTCATCGAGTAATCGGCGATGCCGACTCTTTTGCCTTTGAGATCCTGCGGTCTCTCGATTCCCGATCGAGTATTAACCCAAATATACGAGTGACGAAAAACGCGTGACGGAAAAACCGGGATGGCGACGAATCTTTCGTCGCCTTGACCGAGCGCAATCATGTAATTCGACAGCGACATCTCCGAAGCATCGAACTCTTCGTCGTGGAGCATTCGTAAAAAGATTTGCGAGGGCGGTGAGAGATTGACGAACTCAAGGTCGAGGCCATCGATTTTTATTTTACCCTCGGCCAAGGCGCGAGTGTGATCGTAATCCCGGCAGCCGATCGTGATTTTTCGATTGGCCATCTAGTCCTCCACTATGTATTGATCAGGGCAGAGAATGTAGGCGAAAGCGCGGCGCGAAGTCAACGAACAGAAGGGAGGACGAAGCCGGAAGCCGAAGCGCTGCCGAAAAAAGCTCCGGCACTCGCATGCTTGAGCCCGTCGCTTTCGTCCTTCCTCCTTCCGTTCTTATCTTTTCAAAGCTGTGGACAGCCCGGAGCGGATAGGGTAAGTGAAGCTCGAAAGGAGTAGGGCCATGGGAATGCTGAAACTCGATGCGGTGGTTCACTGGTCGATTCCGGTGAATGATCTCGAAGAAGCGGAGAAGTTCTATGGTGAAATCCTCGGCCTGGAGCATGTCGGCCGGCTCGCCAATTCGCCGATGTCTTGCTTCAAACTCGGCAGCCACAATATCATTCTTTGCCAACGCAAGGACTCTATCGTACGAACCGTGGAGCAGGACGGGCGTTTGCATCACGCTTTCGATGTCGCTCCCGAAATGTTCAATCAAGCGTGCAAGCTGTTTTACCGGCTCGGCATTAAGATTCGCGAACCTGTGGATTACCGGCCAGGAGGCTTTTTCACAGGCCGTCAACTTTTTGTTCTCGATCCGAGCGGCAACCGTATCGAGCTGCGCGATCGGACTTGGCAGGCCGGTATGCCGACTCCGACATACGAGGAAATCGTGAATTCGTGATCGTGGCTTGTGTGGCCGTGGACCGATCACGGTCGGCGGAGGTATACCTAATCTGGA
>JAICHC010000812.1 GCA_025922795.1 Candidatus Binatia bacterium
CGGCAACGACGTGATCTGCGTCGATATCGATGAGAGCAGAATCGAAATGCTCAAGCTCGGCAAGGTGCCGATTTATGAGCCGGGTTTAGAAGAAATGGTCCGGCGCAATGCCGCCGAGCAGCGCCTGTCGTTCAGCATGGATTTGGCGGCCGCGGTAAAAAAATCGGCGATCATTTTCATTGCGGTCGGAACTCCCCAGGGACTGAATGGCAACGCCAATTTGGACTATGTGCGAGCCACCGCCAAAGGAATCGCGAAGGCGATGGATTCCTTCAAAGTCATCGTCACCAAGAGTACCGTCCCGGTGGGCACGGCCGATCGAATCAAACAATGGATCGGCGAAGAAACGGCGCAGCCCTTTGCGGTCGTTTCCAATCCCGAGTTTCTCAAGGAGGGCGCCGCGGTCGACGATTTCATGAAACCCGACCGGGTCGTGCTCGGCGGCGATCACGCCGAAGCTCTGGAAGCGGTCAAAGAGCTTTATGAGCCGTTTGTTCGAACCGGCAATCCAATTCTCATCATGGACAGCCGCAGCGCGGAGATGAGCAAGTACGCTTCCAATGCCATGCTGGCGACCAAGATTTCGTTCATCAATGAAGTGGCACGGCTCTGCGAACAAATGCGTGCCGACATCGGCGAGGTGCGGCGCGCGATCAGTTTGGACCGCCGCATTGGCCCGCACTTTATCTTCCCGGGCGTCGGCTACGGCGGATCGTGCTTTCCAAAAGATATTCGCGCAATGATCGGCATGGGCGGCGAAGAGCTGGAGATGGTCTTGCTCAAGGCGGTCGAGGCCGTCAACGAGCGGCAAAAAAACCTCCTGGTCGAAAAGGTCAAGCGTCACTTTGGCGCTAACTTATCGGGCGTGACTTTCGCTGTATGGGGACTCGCTTTCAAGCCGAGAACCGACGACATGCGCGATGCCCCCGCGATTCCGGTCATTGAGTCCTTGCTCGCCGGGGGCGCGCGCGTGCAGGCCTTTGATCCGGAGGCGATGGAGGAAGCAAGAAAAATTTTCGGTGACCGGATCCAATACACGCATCGGAACTACGACGCGTTGCACGGCGCTGCGGCGCTGCTCGTGCTAACCGAATGGAACGAGTTTCGCCGTCCCGATTTCGAGCGAATCAGAAATCTGCTGGCCAAGCCGATCATTTTCGATGGCCGAAACATCTACGATCCGGCCGATCTGCGCAAGCTCGGGTTTACCTACTACTCAATAGGACGCAATCATGGCTAGATACTTAGTGACGGGCGGCGCCGGTTTTATCGGCTCCCATTTGTGCGAGAGTTTCCTCGGTCAAGGCCATGAAGTGCTGTGCATGGATAATTACTCGACTGGCGCCAAACACAACATCGGGGCGTTTCTCAAGAACCCACGGTTTCGCTTCATCGATCACAACGTGAGCCGTTATATCGAGGTGCCGGAGCCGCTCGATTACATCCTGCATTTTGCCTCGCCCGCGAGCCCGGTCGATTATCTCGAGCTGCCGATTCCGACCCTCAAGGTGGGCGCGCTGGGCACCCACAATACTCTGGGTTTGGCCAAAGCGAAGGGCGCTGTTTATTTGCTGGCATCGACCTCTGAAGTCTACGGCGATCCGCTCGTGCGGCCGCAAAATGAAGAGTATTGGGGCAACGTGAATCCGATCGGACCGCGCGGCGTCTACGACGAAGCGAAGCGGTTCGCCGAGGCCATGACCATGGCGTACCATCGCTACCATGGGTTGGATACGCGCATCGTGCGGATCTTCAATACCTACGGTCCGCGCATGCGCATGCACGATGGCCGGGTGGTGCCGAATTTCATTATGCAGGCGCTCCAAGGAGAGCCGTTGACGGTCTATGGCCAGGGCCAGCAGACCAGGAGCTTTCAATACGTCGACGATCTGGTCGACGGCATCAACAAGCTGCTTGCGACGGAGCACCATCTGCCGGTCAACATCGGCAATCCTTACGAGATGACCGTTCTCGAATTCGCCGAAAGGATAATCAAGCTGACCGGTTCGAAGAGTGAAATCGAGTACAAACCTCTGCCCGAGGACGATCCGCAGGTGCGCCAGCCCGATATCGCCAAGGCCAAGCGGATTCTCAAATGGGAGCCCAAGGTCACGCTCGAGGAGGGGCTGGCAAAAACCATTGAGTACTTTCGCACCCGGCTGACGGAGCAAAAAACATGAGAATCGTTGTCACCGGAGGCGTCGGCTTCATTGCCTCGCACATCGTCGACGCCTACCTCGAACGCGGCCACGAAGTGCATATTGTCGATGATCTCTCCACCGGCCAAAGCATCAATCTCAATCCGAGAGCGGTCCTGCACGAGGTC
>JAICHC010000813.1 GCA_025922795.1 Candidatus Binatia bacterium
GAATAATTCCTTGCGCGTCTTGATGATCAGCAACTCTTCGTCGCTCTGCTCGACCTCGCCCTGCCAGCGATAAACCGAGCGCACCGACTTGATGCGATTGACGCACGCCGCCAGTCTCTCGCCGACCAGCGTTTGCGCCAATTGCTCGGCTTCCTGGGCAGATCCCGCGGTAACATAAACGACGATAAAACCATCCATTAACAGTCATCTTATAACCGCGCTTCCGGGGCAGTCAATGAATCGACGGAGAAAGACAGCCAACGGCGCGACTCATCAGGTACGTACCGCACCCTCTCGGTTGCCGAAAAAATCCGCCTCGATTACGGTGTTCAAATGCGTAGCAAAGACGCCATCCGCGCATCGATCTGGGAAACCCTGCAGAACCAGAAAGTGGCGCGGTTTCCAGGCGCCACCGGACGCATTCCCAACTTCATCGGCGCCGAGGCCTGCGCCAAGCGGTTGGCCGAAACCCGCTTCTGGAAAAACGCCACCGTCCTTAAAATCAATCCCGACTCGCCCCAGCGAGCGATTCGCCAGCTCGCCCTGTCCGAAGGCAAGATCATCTATATGGCGGTGCCGCGGCTGCGCAGCGATCGACCGTTCATCGAGCTCGATCCCAAAAAGCTCAAGTGTTCGCCCTACGCCGCGTCTTCGATCAAAGGCGCGTCGCAGCACGGCCGCGCTGTAACGGTCGATAGAGTGCGCAAGATCGATCTCGTCGTTTGTGGTTCCGTCGCCGTCAACCGGCGCGGCGCACGCGTCGGCAAGGGCGGCGGCTTTTCCGATCTGGAGTTCGCTCTGCTCACGGAAAACAAATTGATCGAAAGGAACACGTCGATCGTCACTTCTGTCCATCCGCTGCAGATTGTCGACGAGGAAATCCCGATGACCGAGCACGACATCCCGCTCACGGCGATCGTGACACCGGCGGAAGTTATCGAGATCGGAACGCGGTCTCCCCGTCCGAAGAGCATCTACTGGAATCTCCTCCCCAAAGAAAAGATCGACGAAATCCCGGTGTTGAAAGCAAAGCGCCGGACAAAGATTTAATACGGCGATTCATTGCACCAAAGGCAAGGCTTTACAGAAAACCGGGCGTGGAGTAATTTCTGCATACAACGGCAACTTCGGTGAGCAACTGAGACTCTAGCGTCTTCACCTGCCGTGTGAAGTGACCGCGGCTTTATGGCTGGCTCCGGCCACAACGCCAAGCCGCTCAAAGTGCGTCCGTTATGAACTAGACCGAAGCTGGCCGATTGAATGAAAGTTTGCAGCAAATGAACCACAGCGAAATCGTAAGCTTCCTCTGGGGCGTGGCGGATCTAATCCGCGACACCTTCAAACGCGGCAAGTATCAGGACGTGATTCTGCCGCTCACTGTGTTACGCCGGCTCGATTGCGTGCTCGCGCCAACGAAAGAAAAGGTCCTTAAGACGCAGGGCAACTACAAGGGGAAACTCGAAAACCTCGAACCGCTCTTGCGCCAGGCGTCGGGGTTCGCCTTCTACAACACCTCCCGCTACGACTTCGACAAGCTGCTCGCCGACGCGCCCTATCTAGCCGCGAACTTGCGGAACTACATTGCCGGGTTCAGCCCGAACATGCGCGAGGTGTTGGAGAAATTCGATTTCGACAACACGATCAGCAAACTCGACGAGGCTGGACTTCTCTTCCAGGTACTCGAGCGCTTCAAGAAAGTCGACCTTCATCCGGACAAGATCGACAACCCGACCATGGGAACGATCTTCGAGGAGCTGATCCGGAAGTTCAATGAAGCACTGAACGAAAATCCCGGCGAGCACTTTACGCCCCGCGACGTCGTGCACCTGATGGTCGATTTGATGCTTGCCGGCGACGAGGAGCGCATCCGCCGGCATGGCGTCGTCTGCACGGTTTATGACCCCTGCTGCGGCTCGGGCGGCATGCTGATGATCACGAAAGAACACGTCACCATCGGCGTGCGGAAGAACGGCGGTCTGCTCCGGCCGGCAATCAACCCCCAAGCTGAAATCCACCTCTTTGGCCAGGAGGTGAACCCCGAAACCTGGGCGGTATCGAAGTCCGATTTGTTCATGAAAGAACCGAAAGGGCGCGATGCCGACAATATCGCATTCGGCAGCACGCTCTCGAATGACCGACATGCCGGAAAGCCTTTTGATTATCTGATCGCCAATCCCCCCTACGGCAAAGACTGGAAGCGCGACGAGGACAAGGTCCGTGCGGAGCACGAGAAAGGCAAGGCCGGCCGCTTCGCGCCCGGTCTTCCGCGGATCAGCGATCGGCAGATTCTTTTCCTCCTGCACATGATCGCGCAC
>JAICHC010000814.1 GCA_025922795.1 Candidatus Binatia bacterium
TCCAGACAGGAGGTCGGTATCCACGGGTAATATTGCTCCAACGCCTCTCGTTCTTCTTTCATTCGCTTCGGCCCCCCGCCCTCGAACACCAAGCCGGTCCCGATGGCCACCGCCCAATGGCTCCGTTGCACAAGCGAGACGTACATCTCCAAGGCGGCGCGGATCCCCGGCAGCGGCTCGTAACCGAGAATATCGTCGCGCCTGATGCCGATCCCCTCGGCGAACTGCACCCAGAGTTCCCGATGGCTCGGGTACTTGCCGCCGAACAAATCCTCACCTTCCTCCTCGACCATATTTTCTAAAAGCATGCGGCGCAGCTCCGGTACCGGACACTTTTGATAGCGGACGCCGAAAAAGCGGTGGATGTTGCGAAACTCGTGAAACTGATTTCTGGCCCAGCCCTGAAGTTGTTCTTTGCTTAAACGGCCGCTGAGCAGCAGCTGGCGAACCGGATGGGGCCGAGGATGGCGCTGCTGTAAAGTATCCTGCAAATCGGCAATGAGTTCCTCGGGTCCAAGCAAACCAGCCATAATGCCTCCCCAGGCGCGCCTCGGCTAAGAAATTTTATGGTCGCATGATAGCCAAGATCCGAGCGCTTCGCCAGCCCGATGATCAGGTTGTCTTTTAATTGGTCCTCGACTAGCATGAGCGCGTGGTTTCGCTGTCCTTACGCAGGCTCACAAAAAAATTCGGCTCGGTTACAGCGGTCGATCAAGCGAACCTCGACGTCAATGCGGGCGAGTTTCTCGTCATCGTCGGTGAAAGCGGCTGCGGCAAAACCACCACGCTTCGCTTGATCGCCGGGCTTGAAACGATCGACAGCGGCAGCATCTTCATCAACGGTGTGGTCGTGAACGACGTGGCCGTCGGCCAGCGCGGCGTGCAAATGATTTTTCAAAACTTCGCCCTCTGGCCGCACATGAAAGTTTTCGACGAACAGCGCTACTCGAATCTGACTCTTCCCCTCCGTGTGCGAAAATGGTCGAGCGACAAGATCGCGGAATTTCTCCGGCCGCTAGCCTGGAAAATCGGTATCGAGGAGAGTTTTTTCAAACGTAAACCGACCGAGCTGTCAGGTGGGCAGCAACAGCGCGTCGCCCTCGGCCGGGCCATGGTCACCTCGCCCCGAGTGATGTTGATGGACGAGCCGCTGAGCAATATCGATCCGCCCAATCGCTTGAGGATGCGCCAGGAGATCATGACTTTTCACAAAGACCATCGGCTGACGACGCTATACGTCACACACAATCTCGCCGATGGGATCGCTCTGGCCGACCGGATTGCGGTCATGCACGACGGCCGCTTCGAGCAAGCCGACACGGCTGAGAACCTGATGCGCCACCCCGCCACCCAATATGTCGCCGATTTCTTCAAAGCCGAGCAGTTCGGTTCCCGGTTTGCGGCGCGTTAGAGATGAGCCATGCGGGAAGCAACGGCCCTGTGGCTATTCTTGCTGATCCTGCTGGCGGCGGTTCCGGCACACTCAGCCTGTCGCGAGCTCGACGTGGCGCGCGGCTGGCCTCGCTCGGCCTACGCCGCCGGCGCCGATGCAACGATCGAGTTTTTCGGCCACAATTTTTTTCAGATCACGTCGAGCAAAGGCACGAAAGTCATCACCGATCCAGTCTCGCCGGGATTCTATCCGACGCCGGCCGTGGCGCCGCACGCCGTGACCGTCGGTCGAGAACATCCCAATCACAATTACGTCGCCATTGCCACGAACAAACCGGTCGTGTTGCGAGGGCTGAGCAACTATGGCTCGGAATGGAGCAAGATCAGCACCACCATAGGCGACATTCTGATTTACAGCGTGCCGATCTACCAGCAGCAGTTCGGCAACGCGCTCAAAGGAGCCGCTTTCGTTTTCGATCTGGGGACGCTCTGTATCGCCCATCTGGGCGATTTGAGCCACAAGCTGACCGAAGAACAAGTCAAAGCTTTCGGCAAAGTGGATATCGCCATGATCCCGATCGGCGGCACGTTTACCATGCCGCCGGATACGGCCCGGGAAGTCTTGAATCAGCTGAAGCCCAAGATCGCCATCCCGATGCACTACCGCGAGAGCACCTATCTGCTGGAGATGTTCGTCAAAGGCTATCCGCATAAATATCTCAACAAGCACGCCATGACGTTCAGCAAAGTGGCCTTGCCGCAGCCTACCCAAATCATGGTGTTTACGCCGTGGGGGATTCGCGATTACAGGTAAGAGAATTGGAGTGTTGGAGTGATCGAGTCCTGAGTGGTGGGGGACACGAAGAATTCAAAAAATTAAAAAAATTAAAACTTAAATTCTGAACATCGTGTCTTCGCGA
>JAICHC010000815.1 GCA_025922795.1 Candidatus Binatia bacterium
AAGAGGAACCGTTAAACTCCCTGCAGGCCGGCTGCCGTAATGCCGCGATGGTCGTGCGGCTGAGCACTTCCGTGATGCTTCGTTGCACCTCGGTCCAAACTCCGATCATCGTGCAGCGCGGGACCTGATCGCAGCCCGAGCCGTGATCCAAACAGGCATTAACGCAAATAGGACCCTCGATCGCCTCGATGACATCGCAGAAGGAAATCGCCTCGGCAGGTCGCGCCAGCATGTAACCGCCCGTCGAGCCTCTCTTTGATTTGATCAGCCCGCGGCGAACCAAGTCCTGGATTATTTTTTCTAAAAACTTCTTTGGCACCCCTTGTCGTTTGGCGATCTCCGTTATGGAGCTGCATTTCCCCGGCTGTTGTTCTGAAAGATAAATGACCGCGCGCAGCCCGTAATCCACCCGCCTGGGAATCTGCATGAGCCCCATCGAACTACCCCCTTCCTGCGGTGCCGACTGGTGCGCCGGGCTCGACTTCCGAGCGCTTTGGGTGACCAAGTTTGCCCAGGGCAGACAGACCCTGTAAGCGTTGGACGATCGAAGGCATGATTTGGTTCACGTGACGAATCTCTTCTTCGGTATTGAAACGACCGAGACTGAAACGCACCGCGCCCTGCAGCCAGTCGGCCGGCACTTTCATTGCCCGCAACACGTGCGACGGTTCCGACGATCCGGCCGTACAGGCCGAGCCCGTCGACGCGCAGATTCCTTGCTGGTCGAGTAATACCAGGATCGATTCGCCTTCCAGATAGCGAAAACTAATGTTCGCCGTGTTTGGCAAACGGTTCTGGCGGCCGCCGTTGACACGACTGCCGGGACAGGATTCAAGCAACAGGCTTTCGAGCAGGTCGCGCAGCTTAGCAATCCGCGCCGAATCTTCCGCGATTCGGTCCAGCGCGATCGCCGCCGCCTTGCCCATGCCGATAATGCTCGCCACATTCTCAGTGCCGGCGCGGCGGTTGCTCTCCTGGTGGCCGCCCATCATCCACGGCGAAAACGTGATCCCGCGGCGCACGTAAAGCGCGCCGATTCCTTTGGGCGCGTGAAACTTGTGTCCCGATAGGGTCAACAAGTCGACCGGCAAGTCTTTCACTCTGAACGGTAGCTTGCCCACGGCTTGAACAGCATCGACGTGAAACGGAATGCCTTTGGCTCTGACGATCGCGCCGATCTCTTCGATCGGAAAAATCACGCCGGTTTCGTTATTGGCCCACATGATCGATACCAGCGCCGTATCACCAGTTAGTGCGGAGCGCAGTTCATTTAAATCGAGCGCGCCGTTCTCATCGACGCCGAGCCAGGTGACCCGATAACCTTTTCTCTCCAAGTGCTGGCACGGGCCCAGCACCGCCGGATGTTCGACCTGTGTTGTGACAATGTGGCGTTTATCAGGTCGGGCCTCGACCATGCCGCGAATCGCCGCGTTGTCGCCCTCGGTACCGCTGCCCGTGAAAATCACTTCGACCGGGTCGGCTGCGCCAATCAACGCCGCCACCTGCGCGCGCGCCTCGGCGATTTTTTGACCGACCTCGCTGCCGAAGCGGTGAATGCTCGAAGGGTTACCGTAAAAGTCCGTGAGAAACGGCATCATCGCTTGGACGACCTCGGGCAACACCCGGGTTGTCGCATTATTGTCGAAATAGACCTCGCTCGCCATAACTCTCTCTAACCGGCTGTGACAAACTGACCCGGACCTATCCGACGCTTCCTTCCAAGCTGACGCTGAGCAGCTTTTGCGCCTCGACGGCGAACTCCATCGGCAACTCTTTAAACACCTGCTTGCAAAAACCATTGACGATCAAATTGACCGCGTCCTCGTTCGAAAGACCGCGCTGCTTGCAGTAAAACAGCTGGTCCTCGCCGATTTTCGAGGTCGATGCTTCATGCTCGACCTGAGAGGCGTTGTTCAAAACTTCTAAATAGGGAAAAGTGTGCGCGCCGCACTTATCGCCCAGCAACAACGAATCGCACTGCGAATAGTTGCGTGCGCCGCTCGCCCCTTTTAGGATCTTGACCAGCCCGCGATAAGTGTTTTGCCCGTGGCCCGCCGAAATGCCTTTGGAGACGATCGTGCTTTTGGTGTTCTTGCCGATATGGATCATCTTCGTGCCGGTATCGGCCTGCTGATAATTATTGGTCAGCGCCACCGAGTAAAACTCGCCGGTGGAGTCGTCGCCTTGCAGGATGCAGCTAGGATACTTCCAAGTGATCGCTGAGCCGGTCTCCACCTGCGTCCAAGAAATTTTCGATCGTTCGCCGAGGCATTTGCCCCGTTTGGTGACAAAGTTGTATATGCCGCCCCTG
>JAICHC010000816.1 GCA_025922795.1 Candidatus Binatia bacterium
AAAACCGCGCCACCAGCCGATCGATGAGCGTTATCAAACCTGATTGATGATTTGCATCAGTCGACCGGCGTCGCCGAGCCGCAGGACCGACCATCCCGCGGCGATCAATCGTGCTTGAGCCGTAGCGTCCAAAACGCCTTCACAACATGAGCGCAACTTACTTTCCAGCTCGGCATCGCTAAGCGGGTTTTCCGGGCCACCCCGGTAGCGCTCGTCGGCCCACCCTTCGACAGTGCGGCCGTCCTTGAGCCGAAGGGCGATACGCGAGCGCATTTTGTCGAAGCCCATTTTTTCAATCTCGGGGTCCAACTCGCTTGTAATACGTCGCTGCATTGCCTGCATGGGCGCCGATCCGACGAAGTCGTCCGAGAATTCCCGTTTACCCGCCGCGCGGGCGAGCGCGATCATTGCCAGAGCCGCCGGCAACGAGAATTTTGCCTGCAGGTGATTGGCGGCTACAGGATAACGAATCGGTTTCAATATGTTGGTTCCGGCGTAAACTCGAACCGCTGTGATGTCATCCGGCTTTACGTCGTGCTCTGTGACCAGCTTGAGCATCAAGTCGATCGTTGGATGGGTGAGCACACCGCAGGGATACGGCTTGATGGAGACACCGGGTTCAACGATCGTCCAGGTTCTGCCGAACCCCTGGGATAGTTTTTCAATGCTGACGCCGCCGCCGTGGACGGCGTAAAATCCCCAGGGCCCGTCCAGCGCATCGGGGTCTGCGGTGAAACCTCGCGCCGCGAGTAGCGCAGCGGTCAAGCCGTTTTCTGCCGCGCGGCCCACATGCAGCGGTTTGGTCATCGTGCCGAAGTTGCAGCGAATGCCGGCGGCGAAACTGGCGGCGAGACCGAAGCCGCTGCGCAGTTGGTCGGCGCTCAATTGCAGCAGCTTCGCGGCCGCTGCATAAGCCCCGAAAGTACCGACCGTACCGCTTGAATGCATTCCCTTGACATAGTGTTGCGGCAGCATCCACTCGGAGATTTTGCATTCGACTTCAAAACCGGTCAAAAATGCAACCATAAAAGTCTTGCCGTCGACGCCGCCAAGTTTTTGCGCCGTCACCAGAGCGCCGCTTAATGGCGGAATGGTAGGGTGAGTCAGTAGACCGTACATATGTTCCGGGTCGACGCTGACCTGGCTGTCGTCCCAATCATGAGCGTGGCCGGCCGTGCCGAGCACCCGAGCCGCGATCGGCGCCGGCACTCGGTTGTCTCCTCGACGTAATAACAGCGCATCCGCCGAGCCGCCGGTCTGCTGCGCGTCGTCGGCGAGAATCTGAACAGTCCTCTCTTCGGAGCCTGCAACGAATAGCCCGAGGCCGTCGAGCAGACAGCGCGTGCCAATACGAAGGGCTTCGGCGGGAATCGCGTCGAAAGTAACTTTTTCGACAAACTCGGCGGCGGCCGCGGTCGTTTTCAGTCCAACGGGAATGGTTGCGAACTCTTTTTTTTCATCGGCCATCGGTTAACCTTTGACTCAATTGACGCTGAAGCAGGGGAGGTCCGACTTTACCCGCGGACCGGAGCGCATGCAAGATATTCCAGAGGTCTGCTTCCGCGAATGTAAGCCCAGAAGGCTAGTGAAAAAGACTCTTAGCTTTCTTTTCCCAATCGCTTCGCTCAAACCGAGGCTTTGTTTGGACCGCTCGAGTAATGGAGCGCTGGAGAACGGATGGAAAGCCAATCTTCTGTGCTCCAACGCTCAATTCACTGGCTGACCGCTGAGCCGCCTAGAGTCGCTGCACCTTGATGGAATACTTACCCCGACCGCCCGCGCGGTTGAAATGGCGTACCTGGACGAAGTACTCGCCGGCAACGAGGTCCACGTTGATCAGCGCGTTGGTGTCGATGCCCGAGTCGTCATCTTCGGCAATCAATGCGGTTTCACTGTTTGGCCCGAACAGTTTCAAAACCACGTCGGTCGGACCGCGCGTGTCGATCCGGTAGCGGCCGTCCCGAGGCGCGCTAAAGCGGTAGAGGTCTTCTTCGCCAAACTTGCCGATGGTTGCGGCGGTGCGGCGCTTGGCGTTGACTTCGAGCACGGCGGCGCTCGTGGTCGTCGCGCCGGTCTTTGGGTACATCTTGGCGCCGGCGATAAATTGTTTGTCCAGCGCGGACAGAACTTCATTGGCCTTGGTCGCGATTCCGTTGCGCGTCCACGATACGGGGAAAAAATAGAGCATGATCGAGTCCGGATCAAAGTCGGTGCCGTTGATTTGATCGACGCTGTATTTGTGCAGGACATTATGGCGGGCAGTCGCCTCGTCCCAGAAATTCGGCGATTTTGCGAGTTCTTCGATGACG
>JAICHC010000817.1 GCA_025922795.1 Candidatus Binatia bacterium
CGGCGCCATCGGGTCGGTGGTAGCGATACGATAACCGCGGATGAACGAATCCGGCACGTCGGCCAACGAATAGGGCTGGTCATCCCACTTGACGTAGTCGCGCACCTGGTTGCCTTGGACCAGCGCCGTATGGATCCAATCGATGCGCGGCCGGCGGCGCTTGGAATTCATCGGTCCCGTGCCGCCCAGCACCATAATCGGCACGCGGTCGATGTACGCGTTGAAAATCGCCATGCTGGCATGCTGCAAACCAACCATGTTGTGGGTGATCGCGATCATCGGCTTGTTTTTGGCTTTGGCGTAGCCATGCGCAATCGCCACGGAGATCTCTTCGTGATGGCAAAAAATCACTTCCGGTTTGTAGTTGCCGCCGTAGTTGACGATCGAGTCATGGATCCCGCGAAAGGTGGCGCCGGGATTGAACGCGGCGTATTCAATATCGAAGGCCTTCATCAAATCGACTACGACGTCCGAACCGTATTGCGGTTGTTTTTTTTCTACTCGGGACACTTGTCGAACCCTCCCTCAATTTGTGTTGTGCACTCCATAGCAAGATTCCCGCACGATGGCTAGCGGCCAGCTAAGAATTCTCTCTGCCCATATCGATCTGCAAGAGTCCCTTTTGATAGAAAAGTTCCAGGGTTTCCTGTAAATCGCCCTGGCGCGCGCCGCTATCGGAAGCTTTTCCTGTTTCCAGCGCGGCGATCGACTCCAACACCCGTTGTACCGCGGGCGCCATGAAGGAATTCAAGCCATGATGATTGAACGTGCGCTTGAGCTCGTCCATTTCTTCGGCGCGCCGTCCGGCATGAATCCGCAGGCCGACGATGCTCGAAGAAACCTTGTCGATTAAACCGGGAAAACTCTCCTCGTACTGGGCGGTGAGCTCCTTGAGCAAACCGAATCTCCGGGCGCCCATAAACAACTCGCAAAAGAGCCCTTGCAGTCCTTTGGTGAGACCGGCGTAGACGACCTTGAAAGCAGATGCCTGGTTCGTGTTCGGCCCGAGGACTTTGATCGGAATCTGGAACGCCTCCAGAGCCTCGAGCCTGCTTGCCTGGGGTCCGGACACGTAGACGATCGTTCCCTTACCCATCCTTGTCGCGGAACCGATAATACAGCCGTCGACAAAATTCACTCCCGCCGGATTCAATGCCGCAGCGATGTCATCGGCAGTCATCGGCGAAATTGCGTTGGCGTCGAGGAACAAAAGATCCCTGCGCCCCGACTCTTTTACCGCTGCGGCAACAGTTTCCGCCACCCGTTTAGCCGCCGATGGAACCACGATTGAAACGATTAACTCCGCACCCTGAACCAAATCAGCCATCGAAGCCACAGATTTAACGCCCGCGTTCTCGCCTCTTTTGCGGCTCACCTCGCCGCGATCCTTATCGTAGGTCAACACTTCGACGCCATGGGTTTTAAGCAGTTTGGCCCAATGAAAACCCATTTCACCGATGCTCATAATGCCGATTTTTTTGAAGGACACGGTTCGCTCCTTAAGTGATTTGATCGAGGCCGTACGGAATGTCTTCGCGCTTAGATCTAGGCTGGCTTGCCGAAAACTCTGATTTTATGCTGCTCGAAAGAATCGCCGACGCGGGACGCCGCTTGGTTTCGAGTTTACGTGTTTGGAGTTAGACGCGGAACCCGGAACTCTTTACGAAAAGCCCCTGCCTGCCAGGCACCCTCCTCTATGACACAACGACCCGGTTTTTTAAAGCCGCCCATTTCGCCTTGGGCTTGTCGCGCTCGTGAGGCAAATTTGAACAGTCTATTTGCATTGAGCGAGAGAATGTTTTCTTGTCTGTCGCTGATCTCGCAATAGCCGCCATCATACGGCGTCCGCATCCATGACGCGCGCCCGATTGGCGTAGTCACCTTCCTGCCAGTCGTCTCTTTTCTGGAGGCTTCCTCCGCTCGACGATCCGAGATGATGATGGATTCCAAAATTTCCATGGCTTGTTGCTCGACTGAATCCCAAGGGTTCCGGTTGTCGTCAGGTTTTGCCCTGACGCTTTTCGGACGGCGGCCGCTTGCCGGTCTGTTCACCCTTGGGCAGCTGCTGGTATTTCAATTCGATCCGGTTGTCCATCGCCGCGTAGGTTTTCGCCCAATCTGTTGGACTCATCGATGTTTCTCCTTTTTCTATCTCCATGTATCACTCAGCCGCTCACTGCCGGTCAAATCGAAGTTTTTGGAAATGTTCTCCTCCGCATCGGCCCGGCTCATCAAACGCGCGTACCATCGTCACGGCTGGATGTCAAAGCAAAGCGCTCGATCAAGACTGAGCCCGTCGCACAAACC
>JAICHC010000818.1 GCA_025922795.1 Candidatus Binatia bacterium
GGCATCACTTGTTCGGTGAAGAGCTGCAGTGAATTGATCGCCTGTTTCTGGGTTAGCTCACCGAACGTAAACTCGCCGAGAAATGTATCTGCGCCGGCTTCGCCGGCGATTTTCTTGATCTGATCGACGACCGTTTCCGGGGCGCCGCAAATGAAAGAGCCTTCTGCGATGGAGTGCCCCATGTCCATCAATTCTTGTCTGCGGCTGCCGTCGAGAATCGTTGATAGACCGGTTGATCCGTGGGCGCCGTAGGTGCGTGCGCCGCCGCGGCGCTCCCAAAAATTCTGCCAATGAAACTCACCTTCAGCCCGCGCTTGCCGGTCGCTTTCGGCGACGTAGATTTCGCGCATTAGGCCCATGCGTGGTTTGGCGCCCTCCGGCTTTGTCCTCTGGTAGACCTCACGATAATGGTCGAAAGCGGTTCGAACCGCTTTCATTCCGGCCGGCACCCATTGAACCGTGCTGATACCGGTTGAGGCTGCTTCTTCAATTGAATCTTTGCTGCGCGTTGGCATCCATAGCGGCGGATGGGGTCTTTGCACCAGCGGAATGCTCGAGTCGATGTCTTTGCATTTAAAGTAACGCCCTTCGAAGCTGAATGATGCATGCGTCCAGATGCCTTTGATGATGCGCAGCGCTTCCAGCGTCATCTCTCGTTTCTGATCCCAAGGAATGTTGTAAGCGGCGAAGCTGAACGGACCGATGCCGGCGCCGAAGCCGCACTCGAGGCGGCCTTCGGTCAGATTGTCGAGCAGTGCCACTTCTTCGGCGACCCGGATCGGATTCCACAGCGGCAGCACGTAGACCAGCGGCCCCAGGCGAATGCGCTTGGTGCGCTGCGAGGCCGCGCCGAGAAAAGCGCCCGGGCTCGGACACTCGGAAAAACCCATGTCGAAGTGGTGCTCGGCGACGAAGTAGAAATCCATCCCGGCTTGATCAGCGAACTCCAAAATTTCAAGATGGTTCTTGTACAGCTCGGTGTAAGAGAGCGACGGATGATCGTGCTTTTGCATGTGGTCGAACAGTCCGAGCTTCATGAGCAATCCCAGTTTGTCAGTTCCTTATCAACTGTTTGCACAGACACCGCGAAAACAACTTGTCTCTTGTAACGAGATTCATTTTTTCCATTTGGCGCGCGCTCGGTTTCCGATAGATCACGTTCCTCGCCACCCTGTCAATCGTTCTTCGTTTGCAGTAGGAACTCTCACATCACGCCCCGCGATTCGCGATAAAAACTCCCCCGGTCATATCGCTCAGACGAGTTTGCGTCTTGACGCTTATCTCGTTTCTAACCTATGGTGTGCCTGCCTATCCTAGGGAGAAAAAATATGATGTTCAGGATGAATAACCGCTGCTTGTTCTTGGCTCTGATCTTGGCATTATTCTACGTCAACGAAGCAGAGGCGGAGAAAATTCGCACTGCGGTACCCGGATTGAACATGAATTACCTGTCGATCTTCTCGGCCGATGCCAGGGGGTTTTTCAAGGACGAGGGGTTGGAAAATGAGACCATCGTCGTCGGCGGGCCGGCCGGCATCGCCGCGTTGATCAGCGGCGATGTCGATTACAGCGGCGCGGGCGGAAGCGGGCTTCGGGCGGCGGTCAAAGGGGCGCCACTCAAGGCGATCATGTATCAGACCGAGCGTGTGACATGGTACTTGATCGTACATCCGACGATTGGGAAGCCTTCCGATTTGAAGGGAAAGAAAATCGGTGTTGCGTTGCTCGGCGACAGTGAAGACCGTTTCACGACAATGTTCGTCGAGCGCGCCGGACTGTCGGCCAAGGATGTAACTAAAATCACTCTGGGCACGAGCCCAAGCGACAAGATTCTCGGCATCAAGAGCGGCGCCGTCGCCGCTGTGGTACTCGATCCCGCCGGCGCTATGGCGGCCGAGCGGGAAGGACTGCGGAATCTCGCGTATCTAGGCGACATTTTTCCTTTGCCGTTCCAAGGCTACGTAGCTACCGACCGGAAGATCGCTGAAAATCCCGCCCAGCTCAAGCGCTGGGTACGAGCCGTGATCCGCGGCCTGATGTTCTTGCGCGAGCAGCCCGACGAGGCCGCTGATGTGGCGATGAAACGGCTCCGGCTTCGAAATGTTACAAAAGTCATGCTGGTTGAGGCGATCAAGGGCTATGCCCGTGCCCTGCCCCCAGGCGTTCCGGGCTTGCCCTCAACTGAAGGAATCAAAAATATTCTTGAGTATGAAATTAGATTGCCGATGAAGCTCGACGCCCCGCTCACCGCCGAAAGATTTTTGGACTTGCGCTGGGTGACCGA
>JAICHC010000819.1 GCA_025922795.1 Candidatus Binatia bacterium
ACGGTTTGCCGGAGGACGGCGCCGACGTAATCATCTACACCGGGTTTGGCTACAAGGGGCGAAACGTTGTCAACGTTCGTTCCGCCGACGTCGTGCTGATCTTGGGCGGGGCAACCGGTACGCTCAACGAATTTACGATTGCTTACGATGAAGGAAAAATCATCGGCGTGCTCGAAGGCAGCGGCGGCGTAGCCGACCACGTACGTGACATTATCCAGTTCTGTAACAAGCCGGCGATCGGGGAGGTCGTCTTCGAGAGCGATCCGGTAAAATTGGTCAAGCGCTGCGTCGACGCGGTCACCGTTTAACTTCGTTCGCGGTTCGTTGCCCGCCTCTCTTCCTCCCGGGCGACGCGAGATAGTCTTCGGCGAATTTCCTAAGCATGTCGCTCTTCAGTCCGCTCCGGCTGGCTTCCTCGATCGCCTTTTTCTGGCTCCAACCCTGCTCGCTGATGCGAAAGATCATCATCAACGGCGCGACGCGCTCGGCAAATGCGCAGTTCATGAGCATCGGGTGATTGTCCTTGCTCCGGACGAGGCGCAGGAATTCATCAACTTGTTCACGCTGCGGTAAAGTTTTCGCGGCCGAGATATTGAAGTAGCGCATCTTGTTCTGCTCGACCATGAAGCGCTCGCGAACTAGGTCGACCCCGTCTGCCGCAGATCTCAACGTCAGGACCGATCGGAATCCGTTGGCCGCGGCCTTCGCATAGGCCGAAGTCGAGGGCTGGCCGCCCACGGTCGGTTTGTCGTCAATACAGAGCACGACCGGCGGCTCGATT
Organism: Candidatus Binatia bacterium; assembly: GCA_025922795.1. The sequence continues at coordinate 782 of JAICHC010000819.1, forward strand.
TTGAATGCTCGCTCGAGTTGCGTCGCGAACGGATTAGCGCTCTGCTGGGAGCCAGCTTGCGAGGCGCCGGCCAGGACGATCGCGAGCCATACGAAAATGCGGAGCCAGCGCATGGTCATCTTGTCTGCGCGGCTCGACTAGCAGGCTGTTGAAAAAGACTGATTTCTTTCATTCTGCTCAATCGTTCGTATGAATTCGTGTTCGTGTGACGTGTTCGCGATCGGGTGCGGCACAGACACGATCACGGCTTGACGACCTCGGCTCTGAGATCTTTGAGCAGCGTCCAGCGGCGTTTTCATCAACCTATTAGACTTGCAGCTTAAATAACCTCGCCGCAGTCTTACCGAGAATATCTGTCTTTTCGCCACTGGAGCAAGCGGCTTGGCGCACCATGTTGAGTGATTCGGTAAGATTCGCGGCGGTCTTGCACTCAAGCGGGTAGTCGCTGCCGAACATGATGCGGTCCGGAGTCGTGATGTTAAACGCCGCCGCCATGGCCGGCAGCCAGGCGCCGGTGCCAGCGGTGTCGAAATAAAGGCGCCGGAAGAGTTTCTCGAAACGCTCGGTGAGTCCGAACTTTTTTTGCTCGGACTGGGTCTTTAAATACCCTCTCATATCGCTCGGCACGTCGGCATCATCGGTCTCGAAGAAGGCCATCATCCGCCCTTTCAGTGACGAAGTGCCGCCGCCCAGGTGCGGCATGATGAAGCGCAATTCCGGGTAGCGCGGCAGCACGCTGTTCATAACGCGGACGATTGCTTGGGTGGTTTCGAGCGGGCGAAATACGCAGCGGTCGAGATTATACAGGGTGTCCGACCCGGTGGGTTTGGACTGCGGATGAATGACGATCGGCAGATTATTCTTCTGAATAATTTCGAAAAGCGGATTCATGATCGGGTTGTCGAGCTGAACGTCGAGGTGACAGGCAAGCAGCGCCACCGCGCGCAAGCCTAGCTCATTGATGCCGCGTTCCAGCTCGCGTTTTGCCGCCTCGGGCTCGTGGACCGGTAAATGGATGCAGCCGCGAAAACGCGCCGGATATTTTTTCTCGACATCGGCGATGCCATCGTTGAGGGCCTTGGCGACTTCGGCGCCCATGACTTGCACCTGGTCGGTAAGAATTGAGACGGTGATGCCGGCGGCGTCCATGCACTGCATATGCGCTTCGAGGTCTTTGCGCGAGGGGTGAAGGGTCAAACTGATTTGGTCGGTGACGATGCGCTTGCCGCCTGACTGTTTGGCCAGGCGGTCGAACAGCATCGGCGGCATGAAATGGTGGTGAACATCGACAATCAGCTCTGCTGCAGCCATGGCTTGTGGCTCTCCTTCTCTGGAATTTTATTGATCAACGTACGTCACAGTGCTTGGGACTGCAAGAGAGCGGCGTTTGCGCAAGCCGATTAATAGGTTGCCTTGGCTGGAGCACGAGATGGTACAAAATACGAGACGAGCAGAATGAGCAACGGCAGGAAAGCGGCATACACGAAAAAGTCGGCCGGCGTC
>JAICHC010000820.1 GCA_025922795.1 Candidatus Binatia bacterium
ACGGTCGGCGGCGGAGCGCCGACCCTACCAGTCGACGTGGCCGTCACTGGAGGTCCGCAGTGACCGCCCGTGAAAAAATCCTCGCGAGCGCCGTTGGCGGTTTGGTGGGCATTTTCGTGCTCGGTTTTGGCGCTCGCGCTGTCTTCCTGAAACCGATCCGTGACGTTGAGAAGAAAACCAAAGGGCTTCGCGACAAGCTCAACAACATTCACGCCGAGCGCCGCGCCTTCTTTGTCGCCGAAGATGAGGTCAAAAAATACGCGCAACGCACTTTCGACGAAGATATCGACAAGGCCAGCGCAAAATCGGCCGAGTTGCTCACCAAACACATTCTTCACGCGGGCCTCCCCGAAATGGAGTTCAGCCGCTTGCCAGTCGGACCACGCAAAATTCGCGGCGCCCAGGAAATCGGTTGGAACGTGCAGGGCGATGGGCCGCTGAACAATGTTGTGAACCTCCTTTTCCTTCTCCAGGAAGAGCCGCACTTGCATCGCATTGATGGACTCGGCGTGACCACGGGTGAGTCGCTCGGACAGGTGCGCGTTCGTTTCCGCTATCTCACACTCGTGATCGATCCCGCGCCCGAAGTGGAGCCGATTGCCCTCCACCCTCGATTCACCCTCAACAGCCCCGAGCGCCGGTTTTTCGACCCTATCGTGCAGCGCGACGTTCTGCGCCCTTATATCAAGCGCTCTCCTTTGGCTCCTAATCTTAATCCTACTCCTAATCCTAATTCCCCATCGACCGTCCCCGCCGGCCCTGAGTCCTTCAAAATTGTTTCGCTTTCCGAATGGCTCGGCGAACCCGAAGTGCATGTGCGTGATCTGGTTAATCAGAAGACATTGCGCTTTAAACCCGGCGACGCGCTGGCCGGCGGCAGCATCGCCATGGTCGATTATCGTGCTATGCCGATGCCGGGCAACGAGGCTCTGCAATCGTTCAGTCGCGTGATCGTCAGGATCGGCGACGAATACTGGGCGATCGAGCAGGGCAAGACTCTCGCGCAAAAACATCGCCTGAAACCCGGCGAATTGCCGGAAGCGCTGCAAAAGTAGCAGCCGACGTAAGGAGGCTCTGACTTTTTTGTTTTGTGGCGTGCTAAACAACCTGGATGCTTAGTCAGAGCCTCCTTACGTCGGCTGCTACAGCGAATTGCAGAGACGACGAAAATTCGTCATTTCCGGCGCGTTGCGCGTCGCGTAAGAATTTATGCAGAAACAGCGCCCTTTGTGCGTCCAATTTAGGCCATCATGAAAAAGCTGACCGCGAAAATCGTGATTGCGCTTTCCTGCGCGTCATTTCTTGCCACGTGTGCGCACGCGCAGGATGCGAAAACCACCAATGCGCCCGGGAGGGCTGAGTCGCCGAAAACGAATGCGCCGCCGTCTGCGCGCAACATCCGTTTTCAATTCGACGGCATTCCTTACAGCGACGTGCTGGAGCGTTTCGCGCAGATGTCCGGCAAGCCGCTCCTCGCCAGCACCAACATCCAGGGCACGCTCACCTACAACGATCCCAAACCTTACAGCTACGGCGAGGCTCTCGACATTCTCAACCTCATGCTCTCCATGAAGAACATGATGCTCGTCGACTCGGGAAGCCATCTCCAGCTCGTGCCCTTCAAGGAGTTGCCGCAAATGCCCTTAAAAATTATTCGCGGCGCTGATGCCACCGGCGATGTGCGTCCGGGCGAAGTCGTCACGGTTGTGCTCGACCTGAAAAGTCTCGATGCCAAGGAAGTCGCTGACTCCCTGGTGCCAATGCTCTCCAATGCTGGGTCCGTCGCCCCGCTCTCGCGCGGCCGCGGACTGATTCTGACCGATCGCCTCCAAAACATTCAGCGCATTAAGTACCTCCTCGCGCAGATCGACACCGAATCCACCGCTCAACGCCAGATGAAGACCTTCACGCTGCTCCATTCCTCCGGCGCGGTCGTCGCGGATTTGATTAATCGAACGTTTGGGGTTGCTACTGCCCCGAAACGAACCAGCTATAATCCAAACTCCAAACAACTCGATGTGCTTCCGCCTGATCCAGCCGACTACGTCACTGCCGTTTTTGATGACGCGTCACGAACGCTCGTTCTGTTCGGTCCCCGCGAACGCATCGGCCTCGCCGAAGATTTGATTTCCCGCTTCGAAGACAAGGAAGGCCCGCACGCCGGCGATGTCCGCATCTACTTCCCGCAAACAATCCGTGCCGACGAGCTCGCTACGATGGTTCGTCAGGCCATTCCCGGCGTCGCTGCTCCGAACGAAACTGGAACTGCCGCCGCCCTGA
>JAICHC010000821.1 GCA_025922795.1 Candidatus Binatia bacterium
AGGAGGGATTAACCAGCAGTCGGAGTGTGTTTATGAGAGCGATGATCTCGGTGGCCGCTGCGACTGGGCTGCTTGGCGCGATCGCCGCAGCCGGCGGAAATGTTGATCAGGTCCTGAGCGCCGTTCATCTCGATCGCGGCGTCTTCGCCAGATCCGACGACTTTTTGCCGGCTGCCACTTTCGCGGCAATTTTGAACGAGGCAGCACGGATCACCAACGATGACTGCTTCGGATTGCATTTCGGTGAACACTTCGATCCGAAGGCCATCGGTCCGCTGGTCTATGTAGCTTTGAACTCCCCCACAATTGGAGCGGGTATTGAAAACGTCGAACGCTACCTTCACGTTTACGACTCTTCAGCCAAGTGGTCGTGCGAGCTGGAAGGAGATCGAGGTTATATCCGCTTTGGGGTAACTGATCTCGAGATCGAGGATCTCCGGCAAAGCAACGAACACGGCATGATCCTCGTACTGAATACGCTTCGCATGATGATCGGCAGCCAGTGGGCGCCGCTCGAAGTTCAGTTTGCACATGCCGCCCCCGACCAAATAACGGAACACCATCGAATCTTCCGAGCTCCGGTACTGTTTGGTTTCGACATGAATAGTCTGGTCATCGAACGGAGTTTGACGGAAGCTCCAGTGCCTGCCGCCGATGATAAACTGTACCCGATCGTGAAGCGCTATCTGGAAAGGGCTCTCAACGAGATTCCCAAGGAAGACGATTTCTTCACGACAGTGCGGAAGGCGATTGCAGAGTCGATGCGGGCAGGAGATCCGACGCTCATTCGAGTTGCAAAAAAATTGGGCGTGAGCCCCCGCACTCTCGAGCGTCGACTCAAGGAACGCGGAACGCGCTTCAAGAAATTGATGGACGATACCCGGCGGCGCTTCGCGATGGATTATTTGGACGAGCTTGAGCACACGCTCACCCAGGTCGCATTCTTATTGGGCTACTCCGAAGTGAGCGCTTTCAATCGCGCTTTCAAACGATGGACCGGCCTAACGCCGATGCGCTATCGCCGCAAGCGCAGGGAAGCGAGAGCAAATAGCGGGCTAGCTTAGCTCGTCATCGCATCGCCGCGCGGCTGACCAGGCCGGCAAAACAGGCTCTGTGGATGTTCTGAGACTGGGCAGAGAAACAAACGTCAAGCTAACGGGCGGTGCTCGGTAACACGTTGCCGCGATGGTAGGAACAAGTAACCCAGAAGAACTACCGGGACGATGGTCCAGATCACAGCAGAGGCCGCTCCTCCTGCGTCAAACCTGCGATCCTGCACGGTGGGTGAATAATCATTCGTATCGTTATTCGCCCCGCAACAACTTTTCTCTTTGCTGCTCGTACTGCCGCTCCGTGATGACTCCTTTATCGTAAGCCGCTTTAAGATCCAGCAATTCCTGGCCGGTGGTCGTTGCCCTGTTTGTACCGTCGTCTCGTCACCTCCGCCGAAGGAGCATGCCGACAAGAGGCCCGCCAAGACTGCCGGCCCACAAAGAATTAACAGCATCTTTCTTTCCATAAGAGTCACCTTTCTGTCTTTAGGTGGGTCGTTGCTTGCCTGCAATCCGCTGAGCATAACTGCTGTTATTTGTGCGCCGTAGCCATTGTTCTTGATTCTGGTTTCATGACGGCAGATCGCGGGTGGTAAATTAAGAGCTTTACGCGGGATACTTAGTAGATTATTAGTCGGATGCGCTATAGGGCTTTTCCTGATTTCCGGCTGCCCAAAACCCTATATGGAACAAAGGCGCGCATTGGCGGGTCTATGGCCGATATTTGATCGCGACACCGACAAGCTTTCGGCCGCTGACCCCATCGACACTATGGCCCCGCCACGGACCCGAAAGATAGAGTGTGACGGGTTGAAGCCGATCATACACCACGACAACCGCATCGGCGCCGAGCTTGGCCCCGTGCGCGCGAAGCCTTCGCTCAACATCCGCAACCGGCGGCATTGGCTCTACGGTTGCGTCCACGACAATCTCGCCGAGGCGCTCATGCGCCCGCGTAGGCTCAGCGCGCAAAATCTCGACTTGGGAGTGATCGCTGGATGGCTCCGGCGACGTGGCAACAGTCGCACAAGCGGACCCAAGAACGGCGCTTAACGCGATCAAAAATATTAATCTTCCTTCCATGATGGCAGAGATCTCCGTCGTGATCGTGATACCTTGTGAAGGTTCCGAACCGGCCGTGAACCATGCAACCTACGTGAAGTAAGGAAACCACCAAATCAAAAAAGCAATGATTGAGCACCAACAAAGTATATTGCTGATCAC
>JAICHC010000822.1 GCA_025922795.1 Candidatus Binatia bacterium
AACCACCGTAGGGAAGGTTTCGCTTGCTCGCTGAAGGACCTGGTTCGTGACCGGGTGGATGGCGAAAGTTTCGTGGGTAATCTGTATATCTCGCACCAACTGGGCGACTTCGAGATCGGAGATCTCGTGAGCTAACCGGAGCCGGTCCACAGTTCTCAACGCCTCCACCCGCCACAGAGCACTACTATAGGCTTTGTTCCATTGGCCCCAAATCCCTACCGAGTTGGGCTCGTGTAACAGGATGCGCAGGACGACCGAAGTGTCGACGTAAACAGTCACCGGCGCCGGCGGTCGTCCAAAAGTGATTTCACCCCGGACACCGATCGTCGAAGCTTGATGCCCTTTATTTTTCGTAAGTCTTTGACAGGGCGAGTAGGCTCTACGAGCTCAGCCGAAGGAGCGGTCACGGGGAGAATTCGCGCGACCCGGTGCCGATGCGAGGTTACCACGACTTCTTCACCCGACTTGACCAGATTAAGATAGTAACTAAGCTTTTCTTTAAGGATCGCCACGTTAACGATATTCATGGCTAGATTATAGTCATCTATAGGTCATAGGTTCAAGACGACCATGTCGCCCGAACATCGCAAACGGTTCCCGATGGTCCGTGAATTGAAGCCGCAGCGGATGGGAAGCTGTTGCGAGGTCTGCCGAAGTGCTGCGACATCAGACTTTGCGAGTGGACTGTTTTGGGCGAGCGGTGTCTCAACTCGCCCAATGAAGCAGCTCACCGCTGGCAGTGGTTGGGGCATCGAGCGTCAGATGCAAAACTTTAGATTGCCGGAGTTGACGCATCGTTTTGTTCTCATTACGAAGTTTGGCGCCGGCGCTTCTCGACAGGGCGGGCCGATCATCAGTAGATGCGATCGCCGATCTAAGAATCATTCCAGCTACGAGCGTGGGCAACCCAGGATCCAGCCTTCCTCGCTACGGATCACAATATCGTCCGAGGAACCGCTGTTGATCCCGGGCGGGATCGCGAATTCGTTGATCAGTAAGTTTTTTGCGTCGAGGTCGCGCGCCCAGCGCCACATGGCGCGCACCTGGCCGCGGTCCTTGATGGTGTCGATGAGGGCTCCTCGGACGCTGGGAAAGATTTCCGCGTGCAGAACGCGCAGCTCCGGACCGAGCCATGGCCCGGTCGTGGGCGCCCAGCCGGTCTCAAAGGGCCACACGGCGGAACAGCGGGCGAACTCAGGATCGAATCGGAGGCTCTCGAGGCGCGGGATGCCGGTGAGTACCTGGCCGCCGACGCTGCCCGTGCCGAAAAGACGGAACGGCGTATCGCTCTTCGCTCTCCTATCCGTTATACGAAGCGGAGCGACAGCCCCGCTCGCGCAGACGAACGGCTGCGGCGGCCTATTCTGCGGAACGCAAGCGTACCCACCGGCCTTGAAAAGACACCAGAATGGACCGGGCGAAGCCGAACTCGATACCGCGCCGTTGATTGCGTTCGCGATCTCGAAGCGATTGCTGCGATTCGTCGGCTGTTGGCCGGGCTTGGTCCCGAGGTCATCCTGCAGGTACTTTCTCAGGTACTGCCAGACGATGCGCCAGGGCGGCAGGTTGTCCGACGCCGATTTCGGCAGCAGCGCGGCGAACCCGGCGGGATAGCCGTACCCGAAGTCGGCGCAGAGCAGCACGCGGCCCTTTTTTGCCTCGACAATCGGCTTGAGCTGCGCACGGATGAGGTGCTCGGCTTCGGTCCGCGATTGCGGGCTCGTTGTCGTAGGCGCGGCGTCTATAGCGGATCCATGGGCAATCCAGATGCAGTCCTGCTTTCCTGCGCGCCGGCGATCGCCCCCAGACCAGTCCACCATCAGATAAACGTCGAATAGCGGCATCTTGATTCACCCGATCCACGCGTTGAAGGTCGCGTCTCTTGCGTATCAGGAGCTGCGAAACAGCGCCAGCTGCTTACGATCGCTTTCGCAAACGTAACCTCTGAAGTTTGGGCGATCATTTCTCCGCTTAGCTGCTGGCGGCGAGCAGCTGACAGGCCGGTTCTTGGATTTATTTTCCCTTGTGTTTAACTTTTCTATACGGCGTCACCCTGATGGACATAAAGATCGAAATGTCGGCTGCGCAATGGCATACACGACAGGGATATCTCGACCCGAACCCGTCGGCAATGTCGATAGTAAAGACCCCCATCGAAAACACCGAAGCCCCGATAACGACACCGCTGGCAAGGGTTATACTCACGTGCGATGAGAACGACGCCAAGGTGATGCTGCACGCTGCCCAGGCGTCCTTCCCGGAAGTTGCGCCAAG
>JAICHC010000823.1 GCA_025922795.1 Candidatus Binatia bacterium
AAACATGGTTAAGTGTTCAAATCAACACTCTTGCCAAAAAAAAATGGCCTTACATGTGCCTCGCTCCGGCGAGTACGAGAGGCGCTCGGTTCCGTCCTTAAGCCATCAAGGTAATCTGCAAATCCATCACATTGGTCAAGGTCGGGCCCGTTACGAACAGATCCCCTGTCGCGCGGAGAAAATGATACGCATCGTTCCTCGCCAAAAACATCGTGGCATCGAGATCTTTCGCCTTAGCCCGAGTGATTGTTGCTCCGTCAACGATGCCCCCGGCCGCATCCGTCGGGCCATCCGTACCATCGCTATCAGCGCTAAGGACAACGACGCCATCGAGCCCGTCGATTTCGATTGCCGCGGCGAGAGCGAATTCCTGGTTGCGCCCACCTAAGCCGTCGCCGCGAACGGTAACCGTGGTTTCGCCGCCTGAGATAAAACAAGCCGGCCGCGCAAGCGGCCTCTTTGTCCGAACTATCTGTTTGATGTGTTCCGCATGGGATTTGGCTACGGTTCGGCTTTCGCCCTCGATCGAATTCGAGGCGATTGAAGCGTGATAGCCAAGCGCCTCCGCGCGTTCCCGAGCCGCCGCCAGGGCCAACCGATTACTGCCGACGATAACATTGTGCACCCGTTGAAATACCGGATCGGCGGCTTTGGGGGTCTCTTCAATCTCACCCAGCGCGCCGCGTTCTAATAACTCCAGCACCGCAGCCGGACTCTCGCGCCGGAGGTTGTAATGCTGAATGATGCGCAGGCAATCGCCATAAGTGCTCGGGTCGGCAACCGTCGGACCGGATGCGATCGCCTCTAAGGAGTCGTTAACGACGTCCGAAAGAATCAGCGAAATCATTTGTGACGGCGCAGCCAATTGCGCCAATCTTCCTCCTTTGATGCGAGAAATATGCTTGCGCACCGCGTTAATTTCCTGGATGGCGGCGCCGCTCTTGAGCAAAATCTCCGTGGTTCGTTGTTTATCGGCCAAGGTCAAGCCCTCGGCTGGACAGGGAAGAAGCGCCGAGCCACCGCCGGAGAGCAAAAGGAAAAGTAGATCTCTCTCGCCGCTGGAGCGAGCCAGTTCGATGACTTGGTGAGCGCCGTCCAGGCCCGATTGATCCGGGATCGGATGACCGGCTTCAAGGACCTGGATCTTCTCGAGTGCCAGTTGATGACCATATTTCACGATGACGATTCCCCTGGACAGTCTATCGCCGAGCAACGTCTCCAGCGCAAGCGCCATCCGCGCGGCCGCTTTGCCGCAACCGGCAATCGATATGTTGTCGAACGCGGACAGGTCATAGGTTCGCTTCTCGACGTGGAGGCGGTTATTTCGACGGTGAACCGCCTTTGTCACTGCTGCGAACGGGTCAGCCGACTTCACGCCTGCGAAAAAAATCTCCCGAGCGTCGTCGCGCAGCTTACTTAACGACAGCATGTGCCGAACTGTAACCTTCACCGGTAGGTGAATTCAAACCGCCGCCGAGCTCAGTAACTTTGCTGCTCGACTAAGTTACTAAGGAGTTCGTTAGTGAGTAGACCTACTGGAACGAAGGGGCGAGTCGTGGAAAGCGCAGGCACCACGACTCAATCCTACCCACGCCCAAAATTAAGCACTCGGGGCGTGGCTCGGGTGGTGGCCGATGCCGGTCTTGAGAGCGCGCGTTGCGCGAGGTGAGCGAGGTGAGCGCAGAAGTGAAAAAGATCAGAAAAGCTTGAAGCCGCCGAAACCGTACTCGCCGATCGCCTTGCCGGTTTTGGCGTCAAAGATGTCGATGAGCATGTTCTTTTCCGGGTGGCCGGCTAAGAAGCGCGAGAAAATTTCGACGAACTCTTCCTTGTCGGTCTCATTGGCTTGCATAAAACCGTCGCCAACATAGAGTCGATGCGGCCGTTTGCTGCTGTCCAGTTTGACCCAATAACGTGAACCGTTGGACCCTACGGTGTCGAGCCACTTTCGATACTCGAATACCCGTGCTTCGATTTCCTTGAAATTGACGGTTTGAGCGGCGAGGAAGGGAGGGGAAAACAATGCGGATGCTAGGAGAAGGATAACAACCTGTAGTTTTCCTAGCACCCGCATTGAAAAAAGCCCGAACAGTGCGACTAGTTGACCTTGATTTCGACGCGCCGGTTCTTCGACCGTCCTTCACGGGTCTTGTTATCGGCGATCGGTTTACTTTCGCCAAAACCCTGTCCTGATACGCGACCGCTGTCGACGCCCTTCTTGACGACATAGTCACGCACCGAAGAAACACGCCGTTCGGATAACTTTTGGTT
>JAICHC010000824.1 GCA_025922795.1 Candidatus Binatia bacterium
GCGCCGCCCCAACGCGGTGGCGCGCCAGCAATACAAGGACGAGATCGATGCGCTGATTCTCAAGATGGGCCTGACGATCCCCGATCCCAATAAAGGCCGGCTTTACACCTAAGAGAGAGAAGCTATGGAACCAGCACCCAACACGGAAGCTTTAGATCAGCAGTTCAAAGAATTCATTCAAGCCGTGAAAAAAGCGGTCGGCACCGGCATACCGCACCTCAAAGACGATCCGAAAATCGTCGATCAGTCGATTGCCGACTGCAAGGAGATTTTGGACGTCGTTATGGAGGGTAATGTGAAAGAGTGGCTGTCCTAGGCCGCTTCTGTCCCGGTATCACTGCAGTCAACCGTTAGTCCAAGGCGCCTGGTGCTTCTAGGCGCCTTTGTTTATCAGCAGTCTGCGAGTTGCAATTCCAGGGAGAGCCGAACATTGAATATTGTCGTTTGCGGTAAAGTCATTCCTGCCAGTACAGTGACCATCGAGATCGATCCGAACACCAAGCGCATGATGCGCAAGGGCGTGCCCCACGAGCTCGACCCGGCAGCCGCCAGCGCCGTAGAAGAAGGACTGCGTCTCACTGAAAAACATGGCGGGGCGGTCACGCTGGTGACCATGGGTACGGCCGATGCGACGATCGGCATTCGCAATGCTTTGGCAATGGGCGCGGCCTCCGCCGTGCATATTCTCGATGACGCGGTTGCCGGTTCGGACACGCTCGGCACCGCAAAGATTTTAGCGGCCGCGATCAAACGACAAGAATTCGACCTGGTCATTTGCGCCACCGAGAGCAGCGACAGTTATTCCGGCATTGTCTGGGGGCAGATCGCCTATTTCCTCGGCATCCCGCCGGTGACGTTCGCCAAGGAAATTGCCGTCGAGGACCGCAAGATCACGATCAAGCGCCAGAGCGAAGCAGGGTACGATGTCGTCGAGTCGAGCTTGCCGGCGCTGGTGGCGTGCAGCAGCGGCATCAATGAGCCGCGTTACCCGCAGCTCAAGGGCATCATGGCGGCAAAGAAAAAAGAAATAAAAATTTACAAGGCGGCGGATCTCGGCTTGTCGCCCGATGACGTGGGCGAGAAGGGCGCGCGGGAAAAAGTGCTGGCGATCGGCCGGCCGCCGAAACGGCAGGCCGGGAAGGCGGTGAGCGATGAGGGCGAAGGCGGCAAGCAGATCGCGGATTTTCTCGCGGAGATCAAGGTGATCTAAGTGACGGACACAATCTGGGTATACGCGGAGCTGAGCGACGACAAGATAACCACGACTTCTCTGGAGATGCTCGCCAAGGCCGGCGAAGTGGGCAAAGCGGAAGCGATCCTGCTGGGGCCGGCCTCCGATGACGCCGTGAAGACCCTCGCCGAACACGGCGCGAGTAAAATCTATCGCTGTGCCGACGCAGTTTACCGAGATTACCTGACCTTGCCCGCGGCCGAGACGGTTGCCGGCTTGATCGAGGAACGCAAGCCGGCGGCGATGTTGTTTGCGTCGAGTTACGCGGGACGGGATCTCGTGGCCAATTTAAGCGCCCGCCTCGATTGCGGCGCAATCACGGATGTCGGCGATTTTGAGCTCAAAGACGGCAGCGTTGAAGCGACTATCCCTGCTCTAGGCGCGAGTTACCAGAACACCACCACGTTGGTGAATCAAGGCACCAAGCTGTTGGTCGTGCGACCAAAATCTTTCGAACCGAAGGTCAACGAACAGCCGCTGAGTATCGAAGAAGTTCCGGCCGCTTCGGCCGAAGGCTTGCGTCAAGTGCACATGAAAGACCGGATCGCCATCAAGCGCGAAGGTCCTTCGCTGGAAGGCGCAAAGATCGTGATCTCCGGCGGGCGCGGCCTCAAGGGCGAGGAGAACTTCGCGATGCTCAAAGAGCTTGCCGACGTGCTCGGGGGTGCCGTCGGCGCCAGCCGGGCCGCGGTCGACGCTGGCTGGGTGCCCTATGCCATGCAGATCGGCCAGACCGGCAAGACCGTCAAGCCCGACGTTTACTTCGCGATCGGCATCTCCGGCGCCGTGCAACATCTCTCCGGTATGAAGACGGCCAAATACATCATCACCATCAACAAAGATCCCGAATCACCGATTTTTCAGTACTCCGACTTCGGCATCGTCGGCGATCTCTTCAAAGTCGTGCCGCAGTTGATTGAAGAACTAAAGAAGCGCAAAGGCGCGTAGTCACCGGAATTCATTTCACTCAGAGAGCAAAAAACCACGAAGCGCCTAGCGCGTCAGAGCCGCAACCAAAATCGCAAGAGACACCTCA
>JAICHC010000825.1 GCA_025922795.1 Candidatus Binatia bacterium
CAAACGAAGTGGACGAGCCTTTGCGCGGCACTTCGGTATCCACGCTGACGGTGAGCGGCCCGCCGTTCGCCTTAACGACATCGCTCAATGTTAGTGATTTGCCCTTGCTGCCATTGGAAAACTTGCCGCTCTTATAAATCATTTGATCCTCGGCGCAGCCAAGCGTCTTCGCCGCCTGCGCCCTGAGTTTTCCGCGCAGCTCGGCGGCAGCCTGCACCGCCGCGGTGCTATTGATGTTCGTCGAGCGGCTGCCGCCGAAGCCGACGTCGACGCTGTAAGGCACCTCCGAAGTATTGCCGATGCGGCAGCGCACGCTTTCGTAGGACACGCCCATCTCCGCCGCCACGGTCTGGCACAGGATCGTCTGCAATCCGGTGCCCTGATCGCCCGCAACGGTGAACACCGTCAGTGTGCCATCCGGTTCCGCCGTTAAATTCCCCCATACCTTGCCGGCGCCGGTTCCCCGCTCGTACATAGCGACACCGCGGCCGATGTTGGCGCGCTTGGGTTGTTGCCAGCCCGCCGCGTCGAGCGCCGCTTGCAAAGTCTCCTTCGCTTTCACGCCGCTCCAGGTTTTCCCCAGTGCATTGATCTCGCCTTCGCCAACCAGATTTATCCGGCGAAACTTCGCCGGATCCATCTGGAGTTCGCGCGCGAGCAGATCCATGTGCGACTCCGAGGCAAAAACCGCTTGAATGGCGCCGGGCGCGCGCCAAAAGCCGCATGGCACCGTGTTGGTGTAGACCTGCAGCGCTTCCATGTAAGTATGCTCGATCTTGTACGGGCCCGCGGTGCCGGCGCCGCCGATGCTCGCACGTCCGGGCTTCATGCCGGCATAGGCGCCGGTGCCGTGAATCGCTTGCAGATAACGCGCCGTCATTGTGCCGTCGCGTTTCACGCCGGTCTTGACCCTCACGACCGTGTCATGATCCGGATTCATCGCCATCAGTTCTTCGCTGTGGGTCAAAAGGATTTTCACCGGGCGCTTCGCTTGCCGCGCGAGGAAATAGCAGATCGGTAATTCACCGGCGCCGCTCTTGCCGCCGAAATCTGCGCCGACGTGCACCGCATGAATGCGAATCTGACCGGGTGAAATGCCAGCGGCCTTGGCAAATTGCGCGCGCGTGCCGAATGGGCTCTTGGTCGATGCCCAGCCGTCGACCGAACCATCGTCGTTGATTTTGACCATAAACGACTGCGGCTCGAGATAGCCCTGGTGATGAATCGGAATCCGAAAAGTATGCTCGAGCACGACGTCGGCCTCGGCAAAACCCTTCTCGATATCGCCTTTGCCCCAGGTTAGTTTGTTGAGCACGTTGCTGCCCGCCCCGGCCATGATGTCGGCGGGCGCACCGTCGTAGCTCGGCGCATCGTGGTGCAGGATCGGCGCGCCCGGTTTCATCGCTTCGAGCACGTCGAAAACCGCCGGCAGCTCCTCGTACTCGACGTCGATCAAGTCAATCGCTTCCTCGGCGGCCTCACGGCTCTCGGCTGCGATCGCCGCGACTTTATCGCCGATGTAGCGTACCTTGTCCCAGCACAGCACGGGAATATCGCGAATACTTTTGCCCTGATAGTGATCGGGCTCATCTTTGCCTGTAACGATCGCCTTTACTCCGGGCACCTGTGACGCTTTTGAAGTGTCGATGCGCAGGATGCGCGCATGCGGGTACGGGCTACGAAGAATCTTTCCCCACAAAGTGTCGCGAAAATGAACGTCGGCGCCATAGACCGCTTGGCCGCTCACCTTCTCGGCGCCCTCTACTCGCCCAACGGCTGCGCCGATGATCGATGCTGGGTTCGCCATTAGAGATTCTCCTTTTTCTGCTTCTGTACTAAGCTATTCTGAAGAGGTTCCAAGCGTTCAAACCGTTCAAGTCGTTCACTTCGTCTCCGAAAATCCGTCGATTTGAACGGACCGCCGCGGTTGAACGGAGCAAAACGATTGAACATTTTGAACAACAACATACATTCCGACCACTGCCGCGCCTGCAAAGAGCGGGTGCGGGAATTGTTGGCGGCAATCTATGGCCAATGCCGAGTTAATCATCAATTCTCGTGGCCGGCACGGCCGGAAGACTACGCCAACACGCTCATCGCCGATGCTTTGCAGCAGATCCGCGTGGCTCTTGGCGCTTGGCGCGGCCAGCGCGATTTTATAAAAAGCGCACTTATGCCGCCCTGCGATTTTTTTATTTCAGCTCCGCCTTTTATCGTAGAATTCGACGAGAGCCAACACTTTAGCCGCGCGCGGCTGATCACGTTA
>JAICHC010000826.1 GCA_025922795.1 Candidatus Binatia bacterium
GCATTCGAACTGACCGTGAATCCCCAAAGTTCGATCAGTATCAAGAACAAAGACGATCTCCAAAACCTTTTTCCACCGCAGTACCGTTTTGTCTCCTTCAGCGCGGGAACGGACGCGGATACCGGCGCGTACAGTTTCAGCCCGGGTGATCAGATTCGGTTTGACACCAGAAGTCGTTACGACATCGTGGCTTATCCTGTGGAGAAGGAAAACCCCTTGTTCCACAACGGCTCCCGAAACTGACAGCGCTGGCCATTTGATGTAGGGTTGTTGCTTCCAAATTGCGGGTCAGAAACCCTCTCCGAGTCATTTTGCTGCTGCACAATAAATCTTTCTACTACTGGCGCACGTTTCTTTGTTACAATACGGACCCGGGTGTTTATGGACGGCTCATCCCGCAGCAACTTTAAACCCCAGCTCGATGCCTTGCGCGCACTGGCGGTGAGTGCCGTCCTGGTTCACCACTTTCTGCCAATTGAGAACGTCATTTCTCAGCAGGTCTTTCATTTAGGAGTTATGGGGTTGTTGGGAGTGTTGCTGTTTTTCGTCCTGAGCGGATATCTCATCACGGGTCTTCTCTTGCGCACTCGGCAGCAGGATTGGCGCACCGCGTTAACCAACTTCTACCTGCGCCGAACGCTTCGGATTTTTCCAATCTATTATTTGACTTTACTGGTTCTCGCATTGTTGCAATCCCTGCCCGTGAGCCAATTCATTTACTGGCACGCGGCTTACCTTTCGAACGCTCTTTTTGTCTTTAATCCATCGGCCGCAGCCGACTCGGCGCACTTCTGGACATTGTCAGTCGAAGAACAGTTCTATCTTGTGTGGCCGCTTTTAATGCTACTGGTTCCCTACCGGCATCTTCTTCGAGTGATCCTGTGGGCGATTGCTACGGGAATTTGTTGGAAGGCATTGATTCTTCAGACGCTCGGCGATCATTTGGCGGGAGCCCTACCCACGATCTCTTGCCTGGACTCTCTCGGTTTGGGTGCTGCGTTAGCTTTTATCGAACAGGATGAGAAGCTCAAGCGGCATAGAAGTGCCTTCCTTCGCGGGGCGCTTACAGTTGGCGGTGTGATCGTTCTGCTGCAGGAGTTTTTGACCGCAACGGACCAAGGCAGGGGACTTGTGCTGGTCACGGCGTATACAGGTCCGTCGCTTGTGTTTGTGTGGCTGGTGGGCTCTGCGGCGAAAGGATTCACAGGGATGACGGGCGTATGGCTTGAGTGGAAGGTGTTACTTTACATCGGCAAGATTTCGTACGGTGTTTATCTTTATCACAATTTCATGCCTCGACTTGTCCGGCACCTCGCGTCAGTTGTTGGACTCGGTGAACTAAGCACTCTACAGACATTCGTCTTCGCCACTACCGCGACACTGTTAACCGCTGCGGCGTCGTGGCATTTCATAGAAAAGCCCATCAGCCGAGTGAAGGAGCGGCTTAGTGTCGCTGCGATTCGACGCCCGGAGGCGATAAGCATCACGTAGCGGTAATCCCCAGTCAAGGCGCGATGATTTTGTCATGATCGGGGAACTCCCTTAGTGGCACATTTAATTTGCATTCCGTAAAAGCCGGGCTTTCGCGTCGCCAGCCATTAGCGGCGGAGCCGCTGCCTCCGGGGAAAGTTGCGCGGCTCGACCAAGACTTCAGCCCTCCGTCCGAAACACGTGGTCGCACTGACATAAAACTGCCTCAAAACTGACTTCCCTACTTTAGTATCCTGGGGTATAATTCGCCACTAGGCCAATCTTGCCGCGCCAAACGATCTCGATCGTAGCTCGTGCAAGCAGTAGTCCCTGAGTTCCTGAGCGGTGCATTCGAGTTAAAATCAGTATTCACAGGAGACGACAATCATGAGTCGAATCTCTACCCTGACAACGCTTTTGCTTGTATTGCTGTACACCGTTAGCTTGCCTCAAGAAGCTCTAGCCTATCTCGACCCCGGTAGCGGCAGCATGATGTTGCAGTTGTTGCTGGGTGGCGTCGTTGGCGTCTTAGCAATACTAAAACTATATTGGAACACGTTCACCGGACTATTCCGACGTAAGAAAAACCAAGACTATTCCACACCGCCATTTGAAGTAGACAAATGAAATCCGGCCGGGCAGTGTCGGGATCATTCCGCGATCCCAGCGGTCGGGTGTACGAGCTTGATGGGCGAATACTCAGGACCGTTGCCGACCATTTCACGGCGGATTTTGATTTTGTCGAATCGACCGGCTTTTTCCAGAGACTGATAGCCGATAGCTGCTTGCTA
>JAICHC010000827.1 GCA_025922795.1 Candidatus Binatia bacterium
TGAACCCTTCGTGTCCTTCGTGCCTTCGTGGTGGACATCATATTTACGTAAAGCCTCAGCAATTCGGAATCAGCGCAAAATTTGCCCAAGCGGCGAAAACTTTGAACGATAGACCGCAAACTCCTCAGCGCGCCGCGTTCGCTTTGGCTTTCACCATCCGCGGCAGGACCTGCCAAACCTGGCGTTTGCCTTGTTCGATAAAAGCTTCCGTGCGTGCGCGCGCTTCGTGGTCGGTGAATTGTCTTGGCGGCGATTTCATAAAATAGCTCGCCGGCCCAATCAGAGCGCCGCCGACACCGCGGTCCAGCGCGAGCTTGGCACAGCGCACGGCATCGATCACCACGCCCGCCGAATTGGGCGAGTCCCAGACTTCAAGCTTGACTTCGCAATTTAGCGGCACGTCGCCAAAGGTCGTTCCCTCGAGCCGGATGTAGCACCACTTGCGATCGCGCAGCCACGGCACGTAATCGCTCGGTCCGACGTGAGCGTCATCCGGGGCTAACGGATAATCGAGCTGGCTCGTAACCGCGCGCGTCTTGGACAATTTTTTCGATTCCAAACGGTCGCGTTCCAACATGTTGAGAAAATCCGTGTTGCCGCCGAAATTGAGCTGGTAGGTGCGATCGAGCCGGACGCCGCGCTCGCGAAATAAATGGGCCAGCGCGCGGTGCGTGATGGTGGCGCCGAGCTGCGATTTGATGTCGTCGCCGATGAGCGGCAAGCCGCGCTGCTTGAAGCGCCGGCGCCAATAGGGTTGGGAGGCGATGAACACCGGGATACAGTTGACGAAAGCACAGCCGGCCGTGAGGATCTGCTCGACGTACCACTTGGTCGCCATTTCCGAGCCGACCGGCAAGTAAGAGACCACCACGTCCGTGCGGCTGGCGCGCAGGGTCTCGACGATGTCGGCGGTGGCGCCCGGCGCTTTGGTAATTTTGCCTTCGAGATATTTGCCCAAACCGTCGTGGGTCATACCGCGCCGGACTTTGACGCCATTGAGCGGAACGTCGGCGAAGCGGCAGGTGTTGTTCGGCGCAATAAAGATCGCTTCGGCGAGATCTTTGTCGACCTTGTTGGCATCGATATCAAAGGCCGCGCTGAACTCGATGTCGCGGACGTGATAGCCGCCGAGATTGACATGCATTAGACCGGGAACGAATTTTTTCTCATCGGCATTTTTGTAATATTCCACGCCCTGAACCAGCGACGAAGCGCAGTTGCCGATGCCGATCAACGCAACGCGGACTTTCTTTCCGTTCATTTTCATTGAACCCTTCCGCCGTCGCCGGGACGGATCCAGCACTTGACGAATCCCGCCGGCCGGGTCTCGAGAATTTCGAAGGCCTCGGCGCATTGATCGAGAGAAAAGCCGTGGGTGTAGAGCGGTGACGGATCGAGTGCACCGCTGGCGATCTGCGCCGCCGCCGCTCGCATCCCCGATACGTAGCGCTCCGGGTCGCGCTCGTGAGCGTTGATCACGTCGATGCCGCGCCAGTTCCACGACTGCAGATTGATCCGGCGCGGCCCGTCTTGATGATACCCGGCAATGATCAACCTCCCGCCGGTGCTCACGAGCGCGCTGGCGAGGTCAAGGCTAGGTTGCGTTCCAGCCGCCTCGATGACGCGTTCGCAACCTTTTCCCTCGGTCAACTCCATGACATGCGCTATGGCTTCGGAGTTCTGCGAAGAAAACGTTTCGACGGCGCCGAGACGACGCGCCACCTGCAACGAGAACTCGCGCCGGGAGAGCGCGATGACGCGCGCCCCCGCGCACGCCGCCAAGTGCACCAGCAACGCGCCGATGAAGCCGACGCCGATGAGCGCCACCGTATCACCGACGCGGATCTCACAACGCCGGTGAATGTTCAGCGCGCAGCCGAGTGCCTCGCCGGGGAAGATGTCGGTATCTGGCGGCAAGGCGACCAGGCTTGCCGCATCGGCGATTGCGTATTCGGCAAAGGCGTACGCCGACAAAAAAGCATAGCGCTCGCCGGCGCGCACGTGGCGCACTTCGCTGCCGATTTCATCGATGCGCCCCCAGGCTTCGTGTCCGGGTTCGCCCGGCGCCATCGGATAATGCAGCCACGGGAGACCGCGCCACGCCGCTAGATTCGAGCCACAAACGCCGCAGCCTTCGACCTGGATCCGCACCTCGGCGGGCCCCGGTTGCGGCCGCGGGGCCGTTTGTATTTCGATGTGGCGGGGCTCAATGAACCGCGCCGCGCGCATGGTTTGTCGATTCATGATGGTGCTATTGAAA
>JAICHC010000828.1 GCA_025922795.1 Candidatus Binatia bacterium
GACGCGATGGAATTTCATGATCCGCTCGATCAGACAAGCCCCCGCAAAAATCACATCGGCTCTTTTTGGATCCATCCCAATGATGACTTTTCGTTCGGCGACCGATTTCTCCTGAAACAGATTGATTTGCCCCTGGAGCTCGTCGAGAGTGAGGCGACTGCCGTGCACATCGCTGTGAGAGTAATGTCGCAACTGTTTGTGCACCGCGGCCAGCGTGGTAAAAGTGCCGGCGATACCGACGAGTGTCAGACTCGAATCAGCTTCGATTCCGAGTCGAGGGAGTCCGGCGATTTCCTGGTCGACGGCTGCGATCAATGCCGTGACTTCGTCACGGTGAGCCGGATCGCTATGAAGAAACCGTTCGGTCAGCCGTACCGAACCAATATCGATACTGACGGACTTAGACACGCCGGATCGGTTGCCGCGTATAAACTCGGTGCTGCCGCCGCCGATATCAATGACCAAGAACTCCTCGGCATCGAGAGAGAGACCGCGCTGAACGGCTAGAAAGGAATAGGCGGCTTCTTCGCGACCGGTGATCACCCGGATGTCAAAGCCGAGCTTGTCGTGATAACGCGCCCGGACTTCCCCGCTGTTTTTGGCGTCGCGCAGGGCGCTCGTACCGACCGCGATGATCTCCTGGACCCCCAAATTCCTGCAGTGGTCGCGGTAACGTTCGAGCACTGTGAGCGCGCGCTGCTCGCCTTCGGGGCTGATCCGGCCAGTGCGGTCGACACCTTGGCCGAGACGCGCGATGTCGGCCAGATCGTCCACGACTCTGAAACGGCCCGTCTCCCTGAGGTCGGCGATCAGACAAAGAATCGCATTCGTGCCTATGTCGATAAAAGCGCTGCGGCGTGGACTCATTGGGCCGAGACGATCTCCGCGCTGCGATTCGGTTGCGTATCGGCCGGCGCAATCCGAGTTTCGGTCTCGCGCAACCATGCAGCCATGTCGGCGAGCGCGCGGCGTGACATCAGTTCCTTTTTTTCTTTGCCGCGCGCACGCTCGGCCAAAGGCGGGAGCAAGCCGAAGTTCACGTTCATCGGTTGAAACCTGGCGCGCTCGGGATCGCTGATGTAACCCAACAGCGCTCCCAGCGCCGTCGTCGGGGGCGGGGCGACCGGCGGCTTGCCGGCGAGCAGATGGGCGGCATTGATGCCGGCGAGCAGCCCGGTCGCTGCCGATTCAATGTAGCCTTCGACGCCGGTAATTTGGCCGGCAAAAAATAACGACGGACGTTGACGCCACTGGAGGGTCGGCAAAAGGTGTTTGGGCGCGTTGATAAAGGTGTTGCGGTGCAGGCTGCCGAGCCGAACGAACTCGGCTTTGGCCAAGCCGGGGATCAGCGCGAACACGCGCCGCTGCTCGGGATAGGTCATCTTGGTCTGAAAGCCGACCAGATTGTACAGGGTCTTTTCTCGGTTCTCTTGACGCAACTGCACAACCGCGTAGGGACGCCGCCCGGTCCGTGGATCGCTCAGCCCGACGGCACGCATGGGACCGAACGCGAGGGTTTCCCGGCCGCGATCGGCTATCTCTTCGATCGGCATGCAGCCCTCGAACGGCACGAAGCGCTCGAAACTGTGAGTCGGCACGCGCTCGGCGCTCAACAGCGCGGTGACGAAACGATCATACTCTTCGTGGGTCATCGGCAAGTTGAGATAGTCATCGCCGCCTTTGTTGTAGCGCGCGGCGCGAAACGCGACCTCGGTGTCGATCGACTCGGCCGTAACGATCGGCGAAATCGCATCGTAAAAGTAAAGATGTTCTTCGCCCAGACGCGCCCTCAGATCGCACGATAAAGCCGGCGAAGTAAGTGGCCCGGTGGCGACTATCACGAGGCCATCGTCGGGGATCGTCTGCATCTCGCGCCGGGTAATCCACACTGTGGCTAGCGCTTCGACCGCCTCGGTGAGCGCCGCGCTGAACCGATCACGATCCACCGCTAGGGCGGCGCCGGCCGGCACCCGGCTGATCTCGGCGCAGCGAATCACCAGCGAATCGAGCTGGCGCATCTCTGCTTTGAGCAGGCCTGCCGGCGCCGTCACCAGATCAGAGCGCAACGAGTTGCTGCACACCAACTCGCCGAGATTGGCGCCAGCGTGGGCCTCGGTCATGCGCTGCGGGCGCATCTCGAAGAGCTCCACGACGATACCGCGGCGAGCGAGCTGCCAGGCGGCCTCCGCCCCCGCCAGCCCGCCACCGATGATACGAACGATATTTTCCATGACGCAAATTGAAGAAAAAA
>JAICHC010000829.1 GCA_025922795.1 Candidatus Binatia bacterium
CGGAATTTTAGAGAGGGAGGAGGAAACACGCGTGCTCCTGAATAGGTTCATGTGGTGCGCCTCCTCTCTACTCGACGCCTCCGTAGTGGACATCATAGCGTTTCGATCCCGAAGAAGTTTGACTTGGTCCTTCCGACTGCGGTAACAGTCGAAGCAGTACGGAGGAAATCATGGAGTACGTACCATTCGGCACGACGGAGTTTAAAGTTTCGCACCTGGGGCTCGGATGCATGAGCATGTCGGGCGCCTATGGGCCGGCGGACGATAACGAATCGATCGCCACGCTGCACCGAGCTTTTGACCTCGGTATCAACTTCATCGACACCTCGGCGAGTTACGGCAGCGGGCACAATCATGAGCTGATTGCCAGGGCGCTGAAAGGACGGCGCGAGCGAATCGTCATTCATTCCAAATCCGGCAGCCCGAGGGCGCCGGATGCGAGCGGCATGCGTAGCGGCAGCTCGCCGGAATATTTGACCCAGAACTGCGAGCAAAGCGTCAAGCGCCTTGGAGTCGACTCGCTCGACGTTTTTTGCATGTCACGGGTCGATCCCGAGATCCCGATTGAAGAATCGGTGGGGGCGATGGCGCGGCTGGTGGAGCGTGGGCTCACTCGTTACATCGGCTTGTCGGAAGCAAGCGCCAATTCGATCCGGCGCGCGCGCAAGGTCCATCCGATCGCGTCCTTACAGATGGAGTATTCTCCCTGGTCGCGCGATCCGGAAGGCGGCAACATTCAGGCGTGCCGCGAATTCACCATGGGGTTTATGGCGTACTCGCCGTTGGGACGCGGGTTCTTCGCGGGGGCGGTGCATGGGCAAAGCGACATGAGTGACGGCGATGGCCGGAACAATCATCCGCGTTTTCAACCCGGCAATCTCGAACGCAATTTGAAGCTGCTCTCGCAATTCGAAGAGATGGCAAAAGAGAAAGGCGTCACGGCGGCGCAGCTGACCCTGGCGTGGTTGATGGCGCAGGGCAGCGACATTATACCGATCCCCAGCAACAAGACGCGCAAGCACCTCGAAGAAAATATTAAGGCGACTGAGATCAAGCTAAGCAAGGAGGACCTGGCACGGCTGGACGCCATTCTTCGACCCGATGCAGTTGCAGGGCCGCGCAGCCGTGATATGCATCGGGTCAATATATAACGGGTTCCAATCGTTCAAGCCGTTCAAAATGTTCAAACCGTGGGAGGCGCCATGAGAGATGTGACGATTGTCGTCGGCACGATTGGCCAGAGCATCATGCGCAGCGAAGACAGCGGTAAAACCTGGGCGCGCATCGGCCCGCGCCGGGGATTTGCCTACGAAGCTTGCGTGCGTTGTATCGCGATGCATCCGAAGCGGCACAACATTCTTTTCGCCGGCACGGAGAAAGGTCTTTATCGCAGCGAGGACGCGGGAGCGAACTGGCAGTACGTCGACTCGACGCTCAACTCCCATTATCTCTGGGCAATTGGAATTGATCCGGTGAATCCCGACAATATGTTCGTCGGAACCGGCACGCCGACGCCGGCCATGCTCTTTCGTTCCAAGGACGGCGGTCGGAGTTGGCAGAAGCGGCCGGTGGAAGTCGCGGCGGAATGCGAGGCCGTCGGCACGCCGAGGTTTACCGGGATCGCCGTCGATCCGCTGGAGCCCAATAATATTTGGGCCGGACTCGAAGTGGACGGCGCTCGTCACAGCAACGACGGCGGCGAGACATGGAATATTGTCGAAGTCACCGGCCGGCGCGACATTCACAACGTTGCCGTGACCGCTGGCCCGCCGAAGACGATTTTTCTCGTCGCCACTCGCGAGATCTACGCCAGCACGGATAATGGCAAAAGCTGGGAGCCGCGAAGTATGCAGACGAGTCTGCCGTGGGAGTATCCGAGAAAGGAAAACTACCTGCGCGGTATCGCCGTGGACCCGGCCGATTCAAAGCGGATTCTTTTGAGCTTCGGCGATTTCACGCCCGGGTCATCGGGCGCCATCGCCGAAAGCCGCGACTTCTGCAAGAGTTGGAAGCTTCTCCCGCTGCCGGTGGAGCCGAACTCGACCATGTGGACGTTTGGCACGAATTCGGATGATCCAAACATTCTTTTCGCGGCGAGCCGCTACGGTTATCTTTACCGCAGCGACGACGGCGGCGCGTCTTGGACGAAGATGCGACGAGAGCTGAGCGAGATCGCGGCGGTGTGCTGGTTGCCGAATTAAAGATTAGTTTCAGGTCTAGAATCGCGCGTCTCGTGTTTGAATCACTAA
>JAICHC010000830.1 GCA_025922795.1 Candidatus Binatia bacterium
GGGCTGAGGGGCAAACCTCTCGGTGAGCCACGCCAGCTTCAGGTAATCGCCTGTGGCGGAAATCAGCCTGTACCTCAGCAGAGCTCAATTTGTCGTTTTAACGTCGGAAAATGCAATCCCGTGTAGAGGCAGACCGGTGTAACTGCCCTCCGACCAGCGACCGATCGCCAGCGCGGGCTGGCGGACGTTTAACCGGTGGCGAGATCTTATGGTGATTCGTATTGCATCCGCTGTTATGAGTTTGGCCGGTTTACTCGCGCTCGTTTCGGGCCTGCTTTATTGGACCGGCATGGCTTTGGATTGGATTCAGCTGCACATGCTGCTCGGCTTCCTAACCGTCGGTGCGCTTTGGGTTATTGCAATCGGCCAGGTCCTTGCCACAAACGGCAGCTGGGTTCTCGTAGCCGCCGCGGTTGTCGTCGGCGCAGCGACAATCGTCCTCGGCATGACCCAAGCCTCGTTGATGGTCGGCGACTTTCATTGGCTCGTAGAAGTGCTTCATCTATTTCTTGGAATCCTCACGATAGGACTCGGCCACATCGGTGCAGCGCGGTATCGCAAACGCAAAGTCGCGTAGGGGACGCGCTAAGTAATCGTTGGTAACTTTTTCTCCAGGATCGAACGTAACCGTAATGGGTTAGGAGTTACGAGTTCGCCAAAGCTTCCGCAGGTTAATGCCGATTGTGTCCGAAAGTCTTATCATAATCACGCTGAAGCTCTTTGGGGATGAACTCGTCTTCGAGCTCGTGGATTTTTGCAGCGGGAAGAATCGGATCTTGCGTGCGCGGCACCATGCCCCATGGGCTGGCTTGCGCCTTCTTGTTCCATTCTTCGAGCACCACGGGACCGCGCGCCTTGAATTCGTGGAGAAGCTCCCAGGTCGCTTGCAGGCCGTTGGCCGTCGTCAGACTCGGATACAAGACCGCCGCCGCGCCGAGCTTTTGAAACTCATCAAACGTCGGCGATGGCCGCGGCCCATAATACGGAGCGATGACCGGCGCGGGAATGCGCCGGCAAGCTTCTTCAATCTCTTCGCGCCGCGTCAGCGTATTCACCCAGATCGCGTCGACACCCGCTTCATTCACGTAAGCGATACTGCGCTCGACGGCGTCGGCGAAGCTGCCGCGTTCCGAGCCAATCGAATCGCAGCGCGCGCACACAACGAAATCGGCGTCGAGCTCGTTCCGCGCAGCCACGGCGGCTTTGAATTTGCCGATCGCTTCATCGCGCGAGATCAGACGACGGCCGGCCAGCGTTCCGGATTTCTTCGGAGCTTCCTGATCCTCAATGTGCAGCCCTGCAGCGCCGGCGCGGATGTATGCCTGCACCGTGTGGTAAACATTGACGGCATTGCCGTATCCGGTATCGGCGTCGGCGAAAATAGGAAGCGCGCAAACATTCGTGATACGCCGAACGGCTTCGGCCATTTCACTCAAGCCGAGCAGGCCGACGTCCGGGTAACCGTAAACGTAGGCGCACACCTGCGAGCCCGACATAAAGAAAGCTTGGTAGCCAAGTGCCTCCGACATTCGTGCGTGAAGCGGGCTAAAACCACCGGACATCACGAGCAACTCGGGACTATTCAATAACTCACGAAACCTTGCCGTAGCTTTTTTCTGCATAGGCCAGACTGCATATCACAACTGCCGACAGCACGAAAAGCGGACCCTGGCGAGACGTCTGCGATAACAAAGGGCGGCGGTAGCACCTGCCTTACCGCCGCCCTTTCCAAAGACTGAACTCGGGTGTCTCCCTTAGCTGGCGAGGAACTTTTTCATCCGCCCGATAATCTCCGGCGGCTGTCCCATCGCGTCTTTGACGATCTTATCCAACTCCTCACCGGTTGTCGGATCGAGCTCGAATTTTCGCTTTTCGATCTCTGCCAAAAATTCCGGATCTTTCATGGTCATGCCGAAAGCGTTGCGCAGGATCTTTACCCGATCGGCGGCGTGCCGAGCATCGGACGGCCGAGCGCCCCGGACGCAAGGATCACGCTCGCGAGCCGCCGGTCCGCATCCGGTGTTTTGTAGCGGTCCATGATCTCCCAGATCGTCTGAGTATCCGGCAGTTTGCTATCGCGCTTTTGACCGGTTTGAATAATGTTTCGAACGAAGCCTTTTTTGCGCCAGGTGTGGTACGGTTCGCGCGACATGAACGCTTCAATGGTAAACGACCGGCAGACAATCTCGCCCCTCTCGACGGCCAAGTCGATTTCCGGTCCGCCTGGATATCCGGTCACGATATTGAA
>JAICHC010000831.1 GCA_025922795.1 Candidatus Binatia bacterium
TGGGACGAAGGGGCGAGTCGTGGAAAGCGCAGGCACCAGGACTCAAAGGACGCTTTCGCACCCACGCCCAAATTGAGCACTCGGGGCGTGGCTCGGGTGGTGGCCGATGACCCCCAGACGCTTTGCCTGGGCTTGGAACGAGTCGTCCCTTCGTGTCCAACATACCCTGTTGTCTAGATACTTATGAACTCCTTAATAATACACGGGCGATATCCTCGAATAGCCGGCCGGCAGCTCACAAGAGCGAGACTTTCACTCGCTCGAATCAGTCGATCATTAGGCGCATGGTTGGTGATAAGTCGCCTGATCTGTTGAACTGCGGGCTTCTACTTATTTCAAAGCGGTATTCAGCGACCAGGCCAATCTTATTCCCGCCTGAACAAGCCTGCTTCGGACAACCGGGCGGGCCTTCTCCACGTAATCATCAGAAAGTTCGATCGATGCTCCGGTTTTGTACGCGTAGGTCCTGACCAGCATAAGCGATTCATTCGTCCACTGCTCAGGACCGCCGGCCTGCCATTTGTGACGCTCTTCCTCCGTGAGATTCGCGCTCAGCCGCGCGGCGATCTCCTCCTCGTTTCCGGTTTCCAGCTCGACCAAGTTTGTGTCCCAAAAAAAATGAAGATTGGTTGTCTCGCCCTTGTAAGATACCGGCATATCGATTCCGCCGCGATCGGCGCTGCGGCCGGCATGAAGCGGTTGATGCATGTCGCCCACTAGATGAGCGACATAGCGAAGCGCGAGCCGCCGCATCAGCATCGGCGCATTCTTATCCGCAATGACCGCAAAAAACCATTT
Organism: Candidatus Binatia bacterium; assembly: GCA_025922795.1. The sequence goes on from JAICHC010000831.1 coordinate 799, forward strand.
AAAAGCTTCGACCATGCAGTTTCGCTCCGGGCAGTCGCGCCCTTGATCGTAGCGCCGGCGTTCTCGGGAATACTGACGTAATGGAGCGGGTCGAAATCGCGCATGCTGCGCCCCTCATGATCCGGCCAAACGGCCGCGTCCGCCAAGCTCATGCTGCCGGGAAGCATCTTTTCGATCTCCTTGCGCGCTTCGGCGGTGAGATTCGCCTGGGCGATCAAGCCAACAATTCGATGGCCTTTGTCATACCAGGAAAAAGCCCGCGCAGGTGTCAGCCCATCGAACAGCAAGAACGTCGAGAGGAAAGCAAGTTTTATCGGGGCGAGCGAGATTGGCATTATAAAAACTTGTACGTGACCAAACAGCGCTTGTCGAGATCGGCGCATCGGAGCTAATCTCCAAACCGAGTCGTGTCGGTTTCTGCTTCGTTCAGTGGTTGCCCTTCTCGCAGGTTGTCGTTACCGGAGAACTTCGACCCGTTGCTTCAAAAGTCGGAGCTCTTCCTCGCGAGTGACCTTGAATCCATCGCTGTTACGGACGGTCTCTGTAATGAGTTCGGCCATATAACGCGCCGAATGGAGACGCGCGATGTAAACGAAATCGGCGTTCTGCTCGTAGAGCGCGATCGCCGATGAAATGCCGTCGGCTGCCGTAATCACCCGCGCATGCGGACAAAGGCGCCGCGCCTGCCGCAGGAGCCTTAGATTGGTAGTTCCGCGCAGGATATCATCCGAGATCGTGCACGCGACGATCCTTGCCGTATGGATCCGGGCGTGATGAAGAGTGTCCATATGCGCCAGATCGCCGTAAAGACATTTGATGCCTCGCCGCTTGAGTTCTTGCAGCACATGAGGATTGAAATCGATGACCAGAATTTGAGCGAGGATGCCGTCGTTCTCCGTCTCTTTTGCGCGCGCCTCGAGGTCGTGAAGAATGGAGCTGGCCTCGCGAAAGCAACCGAGAAACACAATTGAATTCTCCGCTTCCGCCGCTTCAGTGACCTGGTCAGTATCGGCGCCGCTTGTAAAACCGAGTTTCAACAACAGCGGAGCGAGCCGGCGATGGATCTCGTGATTGTAAGCAATGAGATAGGTCGACAGGACCGAAGTGATGGCAAAGACAAAAGTGAGAGTGGCGACCAACTCGGAGCTGATGTGGTTTAAAGCCAATCCCAACGAGGCGATGACCAGAGAGAACTCGCTCATCTGGGCAAGATTGATGGAAGGTATCAGGCTTGCCCGCAAGCCATAGCCGAGGCAGTAGAGCACCGGAAAGACGGAGAGCAGTCGGCTGGCCAGAACAAAAAGCGACATGCCGATGGCGGCAGTGATCATCGTTACCGTTGGCTGTGGGATTTTCATTCCGAGCGCGACGAAAAACAGCGTCACGAAAAAATCCCGAATATTGATTACTTTCGCGATGACGTCGAGGTTGTACGGAAAGGTAGACA
>JAICHC010000832.1 GCA_025922795.1 Candidatus Binatia bacterium
AGAGTGGACCTGCGAATCGGCTTCGGGTTTTTCGAGAAAAATCGAATGCACTTCGTGCTTTATTCTAAGAAACCTTTGTCTTACGGATACTTGTCGTTGACTTGCCAACTTTCAGGCGGCATATTAAAAGATCCGAAGGAGTAAACCATGCAAGTCTACTATGACCGCGATGCCGACCTGACTGTGCTCAAGGGTAAGAAAGTTGCCGTTCTGGGTTACGGCAGCCAAGGTCACGCGCACGCGAATAACCTGCGTGATTCCGGGGTTGAAGTGGTTGTCGGTCTCAAACGCGGCAGCAGTTCCTGGCCCAAGGCTGAGAACGCCGGCCTCAAAGTGGCGCAAACCGCGGATGCCGCGGCGTCGGCCGACATCGTGATGGTTTTGTTGCCCGACGAGCTTCAGGGGGAAGCTTATGAAAAAGAAATCAGACCGGGCCTCAAAGACGGCAACTCTCTCGCGTTTGGTCACGGCTTCAACATTCATTTCAAGCGCGTCGTGCCGCCCGCCGGCGTGAACGTCTTCATGGTCGCTCCGAAAGGCCCGGGTCATCTCGTACGTAGCGAATACCAGAAAGGCCGCGGCGTGCCGTGTCTGCTGGCGATCCATCAAGATCCTTCGGGCAACACCCGGAAGGTGGGCCTTGCCTATGCCAGTGCCATTGGCGGCGCACGCGCGGCTGTGATCGAGACGACTTTCAAGGACGAGACCGAAACTGATCTGTTCGGCGAGCAATCGGTTTTATGCGGCGGTTTGTGCGCGCTGATTCAAGCCGGTTATGAAACATTGGTCGATGCCGGCTATCCGCCGGAGATGGCCTATTTCGAATGCGTCCATGAAGTGAAGCTGATCGTCGATCTGATCTACGAGGGCGGCTTGACCAACATGCGTTACTCGATCAGCAATACGGCGGAATACGGCGACTTGACCCGCGGCAAGCGCGTCATCGGCCCCGAGGTGCGCCAGGCCATGCAGAAGATTCTGCAAGATATCCAGTCAGGCAAATTTGCCGAAGAGTGGATCAACGAATACCAGTGCGGCGCGCCGCACTTTACCGAGCTGCGTAAGGAAGCCGCCAACCATCCGCTGGAAAAGGTCGGCGAACGATTGCGTGGTATGATGCCGTGGTTGGGCCAGAACCGTTTGGTGGATAAGAGCCGCAACTAGCGCGCAAGTTTCAAACTTAAGGATTATGGCATCGGATGAGAATCGCGAAGGAAGGTTATCCGCTGATTCTGACGGGTGCGGCTCTGACGACCGTTGCTGCAGCCGCCGGTTGGAAAGTCGCATCCGGGGCATTGGGGATTGCGACCCTCGCGATCGCCGGATTTTTTCGCGATCCGGAGCGTCGGATCCCGGCTGCTGAAGGAGTGGTGGTAGCTCCCGCTGACGGAAGGATCGTGAGCATTGCCGAGGTCAGCGACAGCTCGCCGTTTGCCGGTGCGGTAACGCGCGTGAGCATTTTTCTTTCGCCGCTCGACGTGCATATCAACCGCATGCCGGTGGCGGGCAGAGTCCAGGACGTTCACTACCGGCCGGGAAAATTTCTCCCGGCCTACAAGGATGAGGCGACGCAACAAAACGAGCAAAATTCGCTCGGGGTCATTGATCAGCAGGAGCGGCTTTTCGGCGTCGTCCAGGTCGCCGGCGTGCTGGCACGCCGGATCGTGTGCTGGGTCAAAAGCGGTGATGCGCTGCGGCGCGGCGAGCGCTTTGGCCTGATCATGTTTGGCTCGCGAACCGACCTGTATTTGCCGCGCGGCTGCAAGCTTGAGGTCGGCAAAGGACAGAAAGTGAAGGGTGGCGAGACGATCGTCGGGAGATTCGCATGAGCGCCATGAATGCCCCAGAGCCCAACCCATCGGGAGAAACCGGCAAGGTTCGGCTGTTGCGCCGACGCGGCAGGCCGCGTGTGCCGCTGCGCCAGCGCATGCCCGCCGACAAGCTCAGGAAGGGTGTCTATCTCATTCCGAGCTTGTTTACCGCCGGCAATCTCATGTGCGGCTTTTTCTCGATCATCGCAACCTTCAATGGCGAGTTTATCAACGCCGCACTTTTTATTATTTTGGCCAATATTCTCGACGGGATCGACGGCTACGCCGCGCGCCTGACCAAGACCACGAGCCAGTTCGGCGTGGAATTCGATTCCCTGGCCGACGTGGTTTCGTTCGGTGTCGCCCCTGCGGTGCTGGTCTATTTGTGGGCGCTGGTGCCGTGGCAAAC
>JAICHC010000833.1 GCA_025922795.1 Candidatus Binatia bacterium
AAACACCGGCCGCGGCGTCGCCGTTTACGAGCGGCCCTCGGGCGCCGGAAAATCCGGTGCGGCGATCACAATCGAGTCGGACGGTGGCGTCATCGTCGACCTGGGGGTTCCCGATGTCGGCCCGGGCATTCACACCGTGGTCCAGCAAATCGTCAGCGAGGTGCTTGACCTACCGCGGGAGCGCGTCGGCGTTCGCGTCGAAGACACCGATAGTTCGCCGTATGACTCGGGAACCGGCGGCAGCAAATCGACCAACAGCGTCGGTACCGCCGCTTATCAAGCCGTCTCCGAGATCAAAGAGAAAATACTCGCGCTGGCAGCCGGGAAATTGGGGTGCAGGCGCGATGATTTGCAGGAGATCAAAAGCCGCTACACCGCGCCGGGCCATAAGTCCCTGTCTTCCGCGGACCTCATGCGTCTGGCCGTCGAACAAAATCAGGGCGCGATCACGCATCTAAGCGTTTATGAACCGTCGCGCGCGGCGATCACATCTTTCGCGGCGCAAGTCGCGGAAGTTGCAGTCGATCCCGGCACGGGACAGGTCAAGGTAAGCAAGCTAACAACCGTCCACGACTCGGGGACCGTATTAAATCATCTCTCTTACCAGGGCCAAATCGACGGCGGCGTCGTGACCGGTCTGGGTTTCGCCCTGATGGAGGATAATTCGCTGGTCGACGGCAGGATGGTGACGGTCAACCTCGGGGAGTTCAAAATGGCAACGGCCGCCGACGTGCCGAAGTTAACGACCGTATTGATGCAGGACGCGACCGGCCCTGTGCCGTATCAGGGAAAAGCGATCGCTGAGATCCCCAATGTGCCGACCGCAGCGGCGGTTGCCAACGCCATCGAGGATGCCGTCGGCGTCCGACTGTATGACCTGCCGTTGACGTCGGAAAAAATCTACGCTGCGCTCAACAAACGGTAACCACGCGCGGCGCGACGCATCGAATAGGGCAGGTTTGAAACCTGCCCTACCTGTCGGAAGTTTTGCGCAGAATGCTTTAATCAGATTAAAACGCGAGTGACCGGGATCCTTCGGCCCCAAATGTAATAACAATTCTTCATGCCGGTGACTCATTCGGCAGATCCTTCTCTCTTAATCGATCGAGATGAAAGCTATTCGAATTCACGCGCACGGCGGCATCGACCAACTCCGCTACGACGAGGCCCCGGACCCTGAAGTCACTTCGCCGAAAGACGTGATCGTAAAGCTCGAAGCGGCCGCGTTAAACCATATCGATATCTGGGTGCGCTTGGGAGCAACGGGCATGAAGATTCCGATGCCGCACATTCTGGGCGCGGATGGCGCCGGCGTCGTGGTCGAAACGGGTAGCGCAGTAAAAACCGTCAAAGCCGGCGATAAGGTATGCCTCTATTCCTTCACCGGCTGCGGCGAGTGCGAGTTCTGTCTCTCCGATCGAGATTTTATGTGTATCCGTGTCAGAGCCCTCGGCGAACGGCTGGACGGCACTTACGCGGAGTACGTGAAAGTCACGCCGCAAAACTGTTTTCCCGCTCCCTCGTATATGAGCTTCGAGGAGGCCGCCGCTTTTCCACTCGTGTTCGTCACTGTCTGGCGATTGCTGGTAACCAACGGGCGATTACAAAGCGGTGAAAGTTTGCTCATCATCGGGGTCGGCGGCGGTGTCGCAAGCGCAGCTCTCCAAGTGGCCAAACGCATGGGGGCGCGCGTGATTGTGACTTCGGGCACGGACGAGAAGCTGGAGCGCGCAAAGGCGCTAGGGGCTGATTACGGCATCAATCATCGACGCCGAAACTTCGCCGAGGAAGTGAAGATCCTGACCGACAACCGCGGCGTGGATGTCGTTCTCGACAGCGTGGCCGGCGAAGTTTGGCAAAACAGCTTGGCATCGCTCGCTCATGGCGGCCGGCTGGTCACCTGCGGCGCGACAGCCGGCGCCGAGCCGATCGATGATTTGAATTCGATGATTAGAAAAGAGCTAAAGATCTACGGTTCAACTCTGGGCAGCCGAGAAGATTTTCTCCAGTTGCTCAAGTTTTTAGATGTTGCGCGCATTCAACCGATCATCGACCGTAAGTTCCCGTTGAAGGATGCCGCCGCCGCACAGCAGCGCATGGAAGAAGGGAAGCAGTTTGGCAAGATTCTTTTGCAAAATCCCGATTGATGACCGGGACTCCTGCCCCAGCCCGTCATTGCCGCATTTTTTAGCGGAATTTTTCAAAGGTTCTCAGCGCAA
>JAICHC010000834.1 GCA_025922795.1 Candidatus Binatia bacterium
CATGAAAGGTTCCCGAAAAATCAACTAGTTTCGACTCTTACTTGGATGGTAGAAACGTGTCAAGGAGCGCGCCGCGCGTCGGACTCCGGTTGGCGTTCAAAGGAGCGATCTTTGCGTCGATGGTTGTTATTTGCAACTGAGAATAATCCGAGTAGGATCCGTGCAGGCCAAGAACGGTCGCCGTCAAATGCGGGTGGCGAAAATGTTTATCAACCGATTCTCCAAGAAAGGAGATCATCATGGCGCGTATTCGACATATTGCATTGCTGACCAAGGACACCGAGAAACTCGCTGGGTTTTATAAAGCGTCCTTCGGCCTGAAAGAGGTCGCTCGCAGCGGTGAGCCGACCGAACACGGAAAGGCGATCTATCTCTCCGACGGGCATATCAATTTGGCAATCCTGCCGGCGCGCAACCGCCGCGAGGGAATTTATCATTTCGGCGTGGAGGTGGAAGACGTGAAAGGCGCGACGCAAGCCGCACTGGCCGCCGGCGCCACGGGCGGCACCGCCGAGCTGCCCAAGGATGGACGCTTTGCGGAAACCTTTGTTCTCGACCCGGCCGGCACTCGCGTCGATCTGTCATTGGGATGGAAAGTGTAGAATGCCGGCCGACTTTTGTTGTCTCCCGTGGGCCAGCGGCCATCCCGCGCGATGCGGCTTCAGAGCTGCGCTGATCGCCATTGTTTTCACCCTATCCGGTTGTAGCAGTCGACCGCCGATCGAGGATCACCTGGTTGGCGATGTAGGGCATATCGAAGTCCGCAAAGCAGATCCGCGCATCGAGGGTGTCGTCGTCGGTGCGACGCAGGGATCGTCAGAACCCGACGCAGCGGAGCTGGCGAAAGCGTTCAGCGACGGAACCGGCGCAGGTCTCATTATTGCCTACGGCTTCAGATCCAAACGCATTCCGGTGGCGCAGCCGCTAGTGCACATGTCCCCCGTGATACCCCGCGCCGCCGATGGACGCAGGCCGGGGAGCGTTTATCCTCAATTCAGAGCGTTGCTACAAAACACCGTCAGCGGACCGCTGAAGTTTTATATCGGTGTTCGAAGCTCCCATCCGAAACATCAGCCGAGCCGCATTGAGGTCGCCAGTGCCGGGCTAACCTTCGAGCAAGTCCAGGCGTTGAAGGCAGCATTCGTCCGCATTCGTGACCGCGTCGCCGATAATGGCAAAGTTCCGAAAATCGAAATGGCGCTCAATCCTCTCGATGAGATTTCCTGGAACGTCACGGGCGTTAAGCATCATGGGGTGTTGCTGCTGGCCGAAAAGGGTATGATCTTGCGGCTGCCAAGAATCATCAGCACCGAGGGTCTAAAACCTATTTACACGAAAGTTCTGACTGATTGGGTCGCTCATGGGCTGCCGATGGTGATGCAAAACCCGTCGGGGCTGACGGAGATGGAAGTCCAGCTCATGCAGTACGGCCGCATGGAGTCGACTCCTTCAAGAAAAAATCTTTCCGGGATCGTGATTGGTGCCCCGCATGGAAGCTTCGATCGCCATACCGCCGAACTGGCCCAACAGCTCGGTTATCGAACTGCGATCGCCGTGGTGGCAGCCAAGGGTTTCTCACCGACTGAGGGCGGCGGTTGGCGCATCAATGTCAATCGACCGACGGAAAAGCTCTATCCGTTAAGCGGACCGGAGCTAGAACGGGCGACGGATCGCGCTCGGGTCATCTATCAACGCTTTCGGGATGCCGTGCTCAAAGCGGCGGCGGGCCCGCTGGATCTCTATTTCGATCTGCACCAGAACTCGCACGATGAGAATATCGACGTGGCCACGCTCGGAGTTTCACCCGATGATGCGATCCGGATCAAAGCCGCTTATATGGAAATCCGCGAGCGAGTACTGCGCGACCGGACCGGCCTGCCCAGTGTCAATCTGGCCATCGAGCCGATCGACAAAGTGACGTTCCGCGCGCGTGTGGCCAAAGAACAGGGCATCCTCCGCTCGGCGAAGCAAAGCATCCATTTTGAGATGCCGGCGCACCGGGTCTTCTACGACATGCGGGCGCGGCAGGCTTACACGGAAATACTCAGCCAATTGATCCAGCGTGTCGTTGTACTGCGACGCTCATCGATCGCCGCACGAATCAGATAGTAGTTCAGTGTCGCAAGAATTTTGCCGGTCTGTTGTAAGTCAACATGTCTGCGCTCCCCGTTCCAGGCGTTTCTCTTCGTTCAAATCGTTTCATCCTTCCGGTGATTC
>JAICHC010000835.1 GCA_025922795.1 Candidatus Binatia bacterium
GTACCGGCGCGCGACTTGCCGACGACGATATCGATATCCTCCGGCGCGATCGGCTGAGGCGTGCCGAGCAGCGCCGCGCGATAATTGATCTCCGCCGCGTCGTTAAGCTTGATCGCGGTAAGCGTAGCCTCCTCGACGGTCAGCCCGGCGCTGGTGATGCCGTGACCGCGCATGAGGCATGCCGATTTGTCGCCCATCGCTCGGGCAAACTCTTCCCCGAGCTTTTCGTTCGACACGGTGATACTACGCGGATAACTCGCCAAGCCGTCGACGAGCAGCCGCAGCCCGGATGGATCGTACGCGCCGTAAAGCGGCAGCAAAGGCTTATCACAGATTGTAAACAGCACCACGGTCAGCGGATGAACGTGCACGACGCACTGCACGTCGGCGCGCGACTTGTACAGCCAGGTATGGATGAAAACTTCCTGTGGCGTTTCCAAACCGTCGTCACCGGCGACTTTCTTGCCGTGAAAGTTGACCGTGATGATGTCGCGCGCGCTGACGAAACGCAGGCCCGACTCATCCGGACCACGCGCTTTGATAAGAATTCTTTCCTCGCCCGGCACGCGCGCGCTCACATGGCCGCTCGGTTCCTTAGTCAAATTGAGTTTACCGAGGACCCGGCACGACTGCGCCACCAATTCGCGCAATTTGGAATTGTCACTCATAAATTTTCCGTCCCTCAAAGAAGTAAGCAGCGCAATGCTAACTCGCGCCGCGCGAAAGATCATATGCGTGACGCTATGCCAAGGCAAGGCAAGAATCGGCAGTCTAAACTTGATGTCGGCGCCGGATTATCTAGAACCGCCAGTTCGAGTTCGAATCAACCCGAGACTCTAGACCCGAGACATGAAACCCTGTTTAGAAAAAAACGAGCCCCTCCGGAGGCAGACAGAGGGGCTCGATGGCGCTCCATTACCGTTATTGATTGACGACGCGCGGGGCGCGATCTTCGCCGATCTGCGCGATCGATTCCATCAGGTGAGTATCTATCAGCGGATTCTTTGTGGCATCTCTGATCACGCCGAGCGGGTCTTTCCCGTGCTGTACTTGTTTCATTTCGCGAAACATCATTTCGCGCAACATGATAATGCCACGATCGCTCGTCGCGAGGCGTTCACGGGTGCGGTCCGCCACCGCTCCCTGAGTCTCCCACGCCATGTGATCTTGCGCCTGCACGGCGTCCATGCGGAATTTTGTATAGGGATGCACCGCATCAGGCGGATCTTTGTAAGGCTTGATGTATTCGACGGGCGGCTGATCGTTCTCGATGATTTCGCCCTGTTCGCTCGGAAAAAAGCGCACAAAATAAACCTTGGTGTGCGTATCATCCATCGGCACGCGAATTTGACCGACGTTGCCTTGGCGCAAAACGTTTGGGAAAATCAGCGGGTGCTCGTCAATCATTCCGTTTCGGTAGGTGCGCCGCTTCATAATGCCGTAAGGCACTTCATAAAAATCAAAATGGGCGACGTCATCGGTCAAGCCGCGCGTGCTGTCCTGGACCGGTCGACCGCGGCCGGCGGTATCTTGATGGAGAATTTGCAGGTGAGCCGGATCGACGGAATTTTCCATCGCCTGGAACCAATTGCAGTCGAGGGTCGGCTGAATAAAAATTTTGCGCCTGCCGTCGTTGCGAAACCAGATATCGAAGTTGGTGATTAGCGGCGCCGGCAGCGGCCCTAGGTAGGCCCAGTAAAGCCCGACGAGCTTTTGCACCGGGTAGGATTTTAGTTTCACCGTCAAATGAAGTTTGCTGTCCGCGGGCTCAGCCGGCGTTTCCAAACAATGGCCTCGAATGTTATACAGCCAACCATGATACGGACAAGCGATGCCGCGCTCCTCGACCCGCCCATAACAAAGCGAAGCGCCGCGGTGTGCGCAGCGGTCGTCGATTATTCCGATGCGGCCGGCTTTATCGCGAAACAGCACCAACGTCTCGCCGAGAATTCGCACGAGTTGCGTGGGATTCTCGGCGGTCAACTCATCGGCCACGCCGACCGGAAACCAATAGCGCCGCAGTAGTTCACCCGCCGGCGTTCCGGCTCCGACGCAAGTCAACATTTCATTTTCTTCTCTAGTCAGCATGATGAAATATCCTTATGGTGTTGCGCCGACGATGCACTGCGGTCATTCAGCCTGACAGATTTTAGACGATCGGAGTCTCCGCGCGCAAGGGATCAACGAGGAAAAAAGCAAAGAAAAACGAGCA
>JAICHC010000836.1 GCA_025922795.1 Candidatus Binatia bacterium
CCGTAACGGTCGATCAGTTCCCGAAGAATTCGGTCGACGCCGCGCGCGCCGAAATACGGGATCGCCTTTCCCGTGAAGCGATCGATGCCGACTTTTTCGTACTCGGTGCCGACGCGCCATTGCTCGCGCGCCTTGCCGGCGTTCTGGAAGTAGGCTTCCAGCTCATAATTTTTTTCAATGACCGACATGAGTTCGAATATTTTGCTGGTAAGGCGGATGGATCACGCCCTTTTCCGTGATGATCGCAGAGATGAGATCCTGCGCCGTGACGTCGAAGGCAGGATTGAAAACCCGGATGCCGTTGGGGGCCAGCGCTTTACCGAAGATATGCGAAACTTCCTTGGGATCGCGCTGTTCGATCGGGATGTCCTTGCCGCACCGGCAATCGATATCGATCGACGAAGTCGGCCCGGCGACGTAAAAAGGTATGCCGTGGCGGCGCGCCAGCACGGCAAGTGTATAGGTGCCGATCTTGTTGGCCACATCGCCGTTCGCCGCCACGCGATCGCAGCCGACCACGACGGCATCGACTTTACCGGTCTGCATCAAGTAACCCGCCATACTGTCGGTAATCAGCGTCGCAGGGATTTTCTCTTTCTTGAGCTCCCATGCGGTCAATCGAGCGCCTTGCAAGAACGGCCGCGTCTCGTTGACGAAGACTTCAAACTCCCGGCCCGACTCTTTGAGCGCTCGCAAGACGCCCAAAGCCGTGCCGTAACCTGCGGTGGCGAGCGCGCCGGCATTGCAATGGGTCATGATCTGCTTGGCATTGCGCAATAAAGCCATGCCATATTTGCCGAGCTGCCGGTTCGCGGCGATATCCTCTTTGTAAATCTTTTGCGCTTCTTCCTTAAGAGCCCGCTTGACCGCGTCGACGCCCTGGCTGCGGTACTTCGCATAGATCTGGCGCATGCGCTGGAGCGCCCAGAATAAGTTTACCGCTGTCGGGCGAGTCTTTCCAAGCCTCGCGAAAATGCGCTCGAAGTCGCGATCGAAGGTCTTGGCCGGCGCCTGCAGGGCTCCGAGCGCCATACCCATCGCTGCCGCCACGCCGATCGCCGGCGCGCCGCGAATGACCATCGAACGGATTGCCTCGGCGACTTGATCGTAATCGCGGCAGACACGATAGACTTCCCGATGCGGCAACAGGCGCTGGTCGAGCATAATCACTCGATCATTTTTCCACTCGATAGTTCTGACCGGCATAATATTCCTAATTGTGCGGAGACCGAGTATATTAATTGGCCGAAGGAAGCGTCAAGAGCCGCTCGTGGATTTCTACCAATTCCTGGGATACTTCTCCGGTCTACTTTTTATCCGATCTGAGATGGATCCGACATCACTGTGGCGGACCGCGGCGTTGGTGCATCTGCTCGACGCGATCCTCTGCTGCGTCATCGCCAACTACAGCGGTCGCAGCAAAATAGCCTGGACGATTGCCGGTGCGATCGGCGGAATCTGGGCGCTTGGAATTTTGTTTTTGTTGCCGTCGAAAAACCACCGTGCCCCCAATCTGTGATTCTGTACTACGTAGGCGGCAAGCCAATTCATCCGGGAAAGGCCATAGACGTCCCTGAATCAGGATCTTTGCGCACCCGGCTAAGCCTCTCTTCGCTGCCGCTCGCCGTGCTAGGCTAGTAGGCTCACGATGAGAATTTTTCTTGCCTATCGTCCTCGCCGATGACCAAGGCGAGGCCGTGTCCTTTGGTGTGCGTAAGCGAGAGCGCCCAGCGGCGAATGCCCAACTCGGCGGCGAGCTCGGCGGTCTTGCCGTGTAGGGCGATGTCGGGCTTGCCGCTTCGCGCCCGAACCACTTCAATGTCGAGCCAGCGCACTTTGGCACCCCAGCCGCGCCCGAGCGCTTTCATCACCGCCTCCTTGGCGGCGAAACGGCCGGCGTAACTTTCGTACTTGCCGCGCTGTTTTTTCTCGCAGTAGGCGATTTCCGCTTCGGTAAAGACACGCGCACGGAAACGCTTGCCGATTCGCGGGTCTTCCAACGCCGCCTGAATGCGGTCGACTTCCGCCAGATCAACTCCGGTGCTGATGATCATAGTTGTGTCTCACCCTCGCTTGCTTGTCGTTCATCCATACAACTCGCGCGTAAGCTCACCCGAAGATTGCTTCTCATTCGGCATCCAGTCGTCCCGGACGTCACTATACCACTGCAACTGGCCCGGTTGACAGCGAGCGACTCGATGCCTC
>JAICHC010000837.1 GCA_025922795.1 Candidatus Binatia bacterium
CCCTTCGTGTCCAACAACCCCTTTCGTCTAGATAATTATGAACTCCTTAATATCTAAGTAACTCGACAAATGGCCGCTGAAACTATCCAAGACGAATAGCAAGCAAAAAAGGAGGCCGCGCTCTATCGCCGGTTGCGGCGCGTGGAAAGCGATCAGGGGCCGACGTTGATGCTTGACGGCCGGGAGATCATCAACTTTTCCTCGAACAATTACCTCGGGCTTGCGAACCATCCGGCGCTGTGCGCCGCGGCTAAAGAGGCCATCGACCGTTATGGCTGCGGCTCGGGCGCATCGCGCCTGATCTCCGGTAACATGGTGCTGCACGAAGAATTGGAAGCGAAGCTTGCCGAATTCAAGGGCACCGAGGCGGCCGTGGTATTCAACTCCGGGTTTCAAGCGAACACGGGTATTCTGTCGACACTGGCCGGTGAAGGCGACGTAATCTTCAGCGATGCACTCAATCACGCGAGCATTATCGACGGTTGCCGCTTGTCGCGCGCTAAAACCGTTGTCTATTCGCACGCCGATCTCGCTCAGCTCGAAGCGGCGCTCCGACAAGCATCGCACGCCCGGCGTAAGTTGGTCGTCACCGAATCGATCTTCAGTATGGACGGCGACGAAGCTCCACTAAAGGGAATCGTCGAACTCGCGGAGCAATATGAGGCAATGGTAATGGTCGATGAGGCGCATGCGACCGGCCTTTTTGGCGCCAATGGCGCTGGAGTCGTGGCGAAACTGGGATTGGGAGATCGCGTGCTTGTGCAGATGGGCACGCTCGGCAAAGCGATGGGTGGATTCGGCGCCTATGTCGCGGGCAGCAGCGCGCTGCGGGAGCTTTTAATCAATCGCTGCCGCAGTTTTATCTTCACCACCTCATTGCCTCCGGCGGTGATGGCCATGGCGATCGCGGCCATCGATCTTGTCAGGCGCGAACCGGAGCGGCGCGAGGCGTTATGGAATAACTGCCGAAGTCTAACTGCGGGTATGCGCGGCCTCGGGTTTAAGATGGAAGCGACCGGCGGCCCGATATTGCCGTTCATCATCGGCGACGCGGCCGAGTGCATGAAGTTCTCCGAGCAACTGCTGGAACGAGGAATTTTTGCCCAGGGCATTCGCCCGCCGACCGTGCCGCCGGGAACTTCGCGTCTGCGCATCACGATGATGGCGACGCACACCCGCGAGCAGATCGACCGAGCCCTCAAGGCTTTTGAAGAAGCCCGAGAGTTGGCATGACCAGCGATTACGACGGACTAAAACAGTTAGATCGCGATTACATCTGGCATCCGTTCACGCAGATGCAGGAGTGGATGGCCGAGGAGCCGTGTATCATCAGCCACGGTGACGGTCATTACTTGTACGACGTCCACGGCAAGAAATACCTGGACGGCGTGTCTTCGCTTTGGTGCAACGTCCACGGACACCGTAAAAACGAAATCGACCAGGCGATCCGCGCGCAGCTCGAGCGAATTGCTCATTCGACTTTTCTTGGCTTGAGCCATCCGCCCGGCATCCAGCTAGCGGAGAAACTGATCGCGATTGCGCCAGACGGTTTGCGGCGGGTGTTCTATTCCGACAGCGGCGCGACTGCCGTGGAGATCGCGCTCAAGATGGCGGTCCAATATTGGCAACTCAAAGGCGACAGCAAGCGCGCCTTGATCGCGTCGCTGGCGGAATCGTATCACGGCGACACAGTGGGCTCGATGAGCATGGGATACTCGGAGACTTTTCACCGCTTTTACAAAAGCCTGCTTTTTCCGGTGCTGCGCATCACGCCGCCGCATGTCTTTGGCTATTACCAGCGCATGAGCGAGGGCGATGCTCTCGACGCGGCGATCAAGGATGCACAAGAGAAACTTGCCGCAAACAAAACTAACTTGGCCGCGCTGGTGATGGAACCGCTAATGCAAGGGGCGGCGGGTATGTGGCCGCAGCCCGTGAAATATATCCATGCATTGAGCGAGATTTGCCGGCGCAACAATATACTTCTGATCCTCGATGAAGTCGCCACCGGTTTCGGCCGGACCGGCAAGATGTTTGCCTGCGAGCACGCCGGTGTCACCCCGGATATTCTCTGTCTCGCCAAAGGCATCACCGGCGGTTACCTGCCGCTGGCCGCGACCGTCGCCACCGAAGAAATATTTTCTGCATTCCTCGGCGAATACAAGGAATTCAAAACATTCTTTCACGGCCATACCTACA
>JAICHC010000838.1 GCA_025922795.1 Candidatus Binatia bacterium
AATATTGGAGTATTGGGTTTTGAACCCATCACTCCGTCACTCCATTACTCCCAGTCCCAATGACGCGGTTGAGCGCGACGACGCACATGAAGGCTAGAGTCTTTTTGGGCCTTTCCTATTCGGCGGATCGCCGACGGGAGGCCGATCGCCCGGCGTGGGGTTACCCGGATTCGGCGGTTGGGGCGGTTCTTTCATGGGTGGGTTTCGCCGCCGGTCGGGCGGTGGTTCGACGGGTGGCTTTCTGCGCCGCTCGGGAGGAGGTTTTACCGGCGGTTTCTTACGACCTGGCGGCTCTCTTCTTTCAACTGGAAGAACAACGTATTGCATAAATCCAGTCTGCTACTTTAACCGATCAAGCTCAATTCCCAAAAGCACGGGCGGACTCAGACCCAAGGCGCGAGCATAGCTCCGCCTGAAATGTTCCACCGGCTGATGACAATTTTGGGGTTGATCGCTAAAGCAGATATTTGAGGCGGTAGCCTCTTAAAACTAGGGCGAGAAGCGGCTATGGGCTGGCTGCCTGAGGCTCTGAAAGAATCTCAGTTGGTGTGGATGGTCGTTTCGTAATGGTTTTTCAGAGAACTATCCGATTCGGACTTTGGAGTCTGATTGGTGAATCTTTCAACCGATCAAACAGGCATTAATATCAAGGATTTCCGGGTGATTTCATGTCGGGATGGAGACGCCGCGGTAAATTCTTTCGGTCGAATTTTCTTTTGTCCAGCCCGTAAAGCTGCATTTTCCGATGTATTGTTCTAACGTCGACGCCGGAACTCTTTGCAGTCAGATCTATCCTTCCTCTGAAAGCCCGCAATTTTTGAATGAGGTACTGTTTTTCCTGTTCTCGGAGCCACTGATTGAGGGAAACGTCGGTTGAAATTCGATCATCAGCTAGCGCATCTGGAGCCGAGCGGATCGGTTCGAGGGGTATATCTGCCGGGTTCAAGATACGTGATTTTGTTAGGATCACTGCCTTCTCTAGAATATTCTGCAGCTCGCGCACGTTTCCCGGCCAGCTGTGCTGCATCAGGCGGTCCATCGCTGCCGGCGATATTTCGGTTATTTTTTTTTGTACAGCAATCGGATGATGGCGTAAAAAATCCTGAGCCAGGAGGGGAATATCGTCCAGGCGCTCGCGCAACGGCAATAATCGTATCGAGATCACGTTAATTCGGTAATAAAAGTCATTGCGCATCTTGCCCTGCGCCACCATCTCGTTTAACGGAACGTTGCTTGCAGCGATGACACGCATGTCAACGCGCGTCCAACGGTTTGCCCCAAGGCGTTGCACTCGCTGATCATGGAGAACCAGCAACAGCTTGGCTTGCATGGTCAGAGGCATGTTTTCGATTTCGTCCAAAAATAAGGTGCCGCCATGGGCCATTTCGATCTTTCCGGCTCTCGCACTATCGGCTCCGGTGAAGGCCCCGCGTTCGTTCCCGAACAGCTCGCTTTCGAGAAGAGATTCCGGCACACCACCACAATTGATCGTGACAAATGGGCCACTCCGCCGCTGGCTCTCACGGTGGATGGCGCTTGCGACCAGCTCTTTGCCGCTGCCCGTCTCTCCTTCGATGACGACGGTGCTGTCGGTCGGCGCAACCAAGCGAATCATCTCGAACATGCGATGCATTTCGGACATTTTACTAAGTATACCGCCGAACTCATATTTTTCCTTGAGCTCGCGCCGTAGCCTTCGAAACTCAGTACACAGACTGGCTCGTTGCAGCACGACACGAGTTGACTCTTGAATGGCAGCCGCCGTCAACGGTTTAACTAAATAGTCACTGGCTCCGATCTTGAGCACCTCCACCGCAGTGTTGATTTCCGCGTACCCGGTGATGACGATTACCGGAATATCGCTCCATCTCTCCGCAATGAGCCGGGTCAATTCCACTCCATCCAGCGGTTTTGCCAGCCGAATGTCGGTCACCACCAGATCGATATCTTCATTTTCCAGTACCTCTTGCGCCTGCTCTGCCAGTGAAGCGACCGTAACGCGGTAGCCATCCATCGCATACAGCCGTTCTAACTGCTGGCAAACAACCGGATCGTCGTCCACTACCAGAATATGAGCAGTCGAGGCGATCGACTTCCCTGGCGTCGCACTCGGACCCGTGACTTTCAGTTTAGATACGGGAATCGGCGGGTTATTTGTCACGGTGAACCAACTCGTTTCACAGTTGCAATTCC
>JAICHC010000839.1 GCA_025922795.1 Candidatus Binatia bacterium
AGGATCGATTGTCCGCGGCTGTAGGGCTCAGCGCCCGAGTGACATCGAAATAGTGTCGGGTTAGATTTAGCTCCTGCTAAGACATCCAACTAAGAACTGCTGGGCCGCAACTAGCGCGATTTGCGAAGCAGCCGGACATCCACCGCTACCGCTCCTTGGCCCTGCGGCCGTACCATGATCGGGTTGATCTCCATGTCGGAAAGATAATTGCGATGGGCGGCGAAGATATCGGACAGCCCGACCATCGCTTTGACCAACGCATCGATATCGCGCGGTCCCTGGCCGCGCACGCCTTCGAGCACTTTGTAGCCGCGTAGCTCTCTGACCATCGCGCGTGCTTCGAGTTCATCGACCGGCAACAGGCGAATCGCGACGTCCTTCAACACTTCGACGAAGATGCCGCCGAGGCCGACGATGAGAAACGGCCCATACTGCTGATCCGTGCGGGCACCGATCAGCACTTCCGTACCCTGCACCATCTGCTGGATCAGCAAATGGCCGCGGCCCAAGGTCTTGGTCAGTAGTTTCTGTCCTTCGGCCTGAACCTCTTCGGCGCTCTTCAGGCCGAGAACCACAGCGCCGGACTCGGTCTTATGCACGACTTCGGCGGCAATCAATTTAATTGCCACCGGAAAACCGATTTCCTTTGCCTTTAACGCTGCGTCAGCCGCTGTGCCGGCCATCGCTTGTTTCGGCAACGCGATGCCATTTCGCTGCAGCAGCGCGTTTAAATTCTCTCCTTCGAGATCCGAGGCGTGGCCCGATGCAACGGCGAGCTTGGGCACACCGAGTTGCCGGCGCACGCCGTACAAACCCAATCCCGCCAGCGCGCGCAAGGTCGGCTTGATCGCCTGCAAGAACGGCATCCCCGCTTCTTCTTGAAAAGCCCGGCTCTCATCCGTGCAGCTGTAAGTCGACCTGGCGAACGCGAGAATCGGTTTTTCCGTCGCCGTGGTTACACTCTTGAACAGTCCTGCGCTTCTTTGCTGCCCGCGCGGCAGCTCACCGTGAATCGCCAACAGATCGACGCCGTCGTCCTCGGCGTGAAGCTTGACGATATTGATGAAACCCTGCTCGTCGCCGAAGCCGGCGACACCGCATTCGAGCGGATTCTCGACGACCAGCTCGGCGGGAATCAACGGGCGCACCGCTTCCTTGGTCTTGTCACTGAGTTGCGCCAGATTGGTTTTCAGCTCGTCGCAATGATCGCAGATGAGCCCCTTCATCCCGCCGGAATTGACGACGATGGCTGCGCGGCTGCCTTTGGGAAATCGTCCCGGCATAAACGCCAAGGTTGTTTCAGTCAAATCTTCCAAGGTGGGGCAGCGAATCAAACCCAGGCGATGGCAGACCGCATCGAACACTTCGTCCGCCCCGGCGAGCGAACCCGTGTGCGAGATCGCCTGGCGTTTTCCCATCTCCGAGCGGCCAAGCTTGACGACGAGAATCGGTTTGCCCTTGCCGAGCGCTTGCTCCGTGACAGTCATGAATTCGTCGGGGCGGCGAATGCCCTCGACCATCAAAGTAATGACTTTGGTGTCGGGATCGTCGACCAGATAAGCCAGGTAATCGACCAGGTCGAGGCTGACTTCATTGCCGCTCGATACCGCATAACTGAAGCCGATTCCGCGCTCGGTGGCCCCCTTGATCCAGTTGCCGAGCGAGCCGCCGCTCTGAAAGACCAATCCTACCGGGCCTTGCTTGAGCAGTGGCGTCGCGGTGGGAAAAGTCCACAGTCCTTCGCCGACCGAGTACGAGCCCATACAGTTCGGGCCGCAAATCACCATCCCGCTGCGTTCGCAGAGATCTTTCATCGCCTGCGCGCGCGCATTTCCCTGCTCATCGTCACCCTCGCCGAAGCCGGCGGTATAAATCGTCGCGGACTTCGTGCCGAGTTTTACCGCTTCTTCCAACACGCCGAGAACGGCCCGTGTCGGAATGAGAACCAGCAGTTCGTCCGGCACTTCCGGCAGAGCCGCGAGGTTGGGATAGCATTTGTCGCCGAATAATTCGCTGTAATTGGGATTGATGAGATAAACCCCGCCGGGATATTTCGCGCCCTTGAGATTTCGGTAAATTCCCTGCGGCCAGGCGCCTTTTTGTGAAGCACCGACAATGGCGACGGATTTCGCGCGCAGTAAATTTTCAACGGGCTTGGCCCGAAATGTTGCCATAAATTTCCTTCTC
>JAICHC010000840.1 GCA_025922795.1 Candidatus Binatia bacterium
ATAAAGTTTCTAAGCAGATATTTTTGCGGTGTGAGAAACGTGGAATCTTAACGCCAAGGCAGGCTCGAAACAAACCCTCATAACGACCCAAAACAAAATGGGGGTGCATGGTGTTCGGGCGTCCAGTGTCTACATGCGTTCACACCGTTTAGTCTACTCGCGGTTTTCTATCGCCGACTTCTTAAACTCCGTGCGCATCTCCGACGGCATCGACCCAACCGGTACTTCTGCCAGTCGATGAATTTTCCCGCCTCGGCCAGCGCCGGATGGACTTCCTGTATCTTGCGCCACATCTCCTGGCAGACAAAGCGGTAGTCGGGGTGGCCCTGCGGCATGGTGCGGAGCTCGCACATGTGCAGCGCTTCGCGCAGGTTCATTTTCATGTACCAGCGGATTTTGTAGGCGAACGGCACGACGTACTGCGCTTCGTTCGGCAGATCGGCGTAAACTCGATCGTATAGATCCGCAGCGCGGTGCATGCAGTCGTCGAACTCCTTCTTGAATCCCGCTTCCTCGATCTCTGGCGGCGTATCGTAGCCGTGCACCGTGGTGAAATCCTGGCGCTCTTGGGTGAGAATGCGGTGGCGGTGCAGGTCGCGGTAGAGCCCGAGATTCCCGAGGATGTCAAAGGTGTAATAAACGTTTTCGAACGCCCTGGTGAGTTTGTCGCGCCGGTGGCGCCGGTTGCGGAAAAATTCAGCAAAAATCTTTTGCCGCTCTGCACCGCTTATCTTCGCGGCAGACTCGCGCAGTGTCGCCAGGGGCGCGCGCGTTTGCGGGTACAGGATTGCCGCGAGGATTTTTTCTTCGGCCTGGGCGTCGTAGTCGATCAGGGCTACCGGCTCGTTTGACGAAACGGCCGCCGTCCTCCCCAAGTGGTCGGCCAGTGCCTTGGCTGCGGCCGCCGTCGCAGCGAGATACTCATTGCGCTGCGCCCGCTTGATGAAAGAGGGGATAAGCTGAGTCAGCTCGCCGTTCATGGCAGCGGCCAGCTCCTGCGCTTCGCTCAGCGGATGCGAGAGAAATTTACTGATCAGATACTCGAATGCCTGGCCGACGCCAAACATGCCAACGTTGGTCAAGGTCGCCGCCGGCAGATAACTTCGGAGCACGTCGCACGCATGCGCCCGCACCGTGGCACGATAAGCAGTTTCCGCCCAGCGCCTCAGGCGCTCGTCTTTCGCTGCTTCGCCGTAGCTTACTCCTTTACCGCTCACCGGGTCGCGCACTTCGAGCTGTTCGATGGGTAACGACTTGGCGACGTGATCGAGCATCGGCTGCATCTGCCGCGAATAGGTCTCGAACAATAAAGTCATGGTTTGGAGGTACGCGTCGCGATGGCGCGACGTCATGATCTTCGGCTCGCGGTAGAAGAGATAATGACCCGCCGCGTCCTTCTGATCGAAGCGCACGTAGCGAGTCGATTTTTCCAGCGGCGCGATGCCGATGCGCGCGTCTTCGAGCAGTTTGGCGGCAACGTTGGAAATATTTTCGCAGGCGAGATGAGCTCCGCCCAGTTGCGCCACCGAGTCGTCGCCGTAACCTACCAGCACGCGTTCGTAGAAAGCCCGGGCTTTTTTGAGCGCCGCGCCATCGCCACCGGCCGATGTCTGCGCGCCCAAGAGATCTTTGATCGCCAGCTCGGGGTCGCCGAGGAACTCGTCGAGAAAAGTCCGGCGTAGACTTTTAGTCGAGCGGCTGTAACGCGAGAACAGCGCGCCGGCGACTTCCTGCGGCAGCTTGAGGCCGAACGTCGGACGGTCGAGATTGGTAAAGAAGGGCGCGAGGCGCGCTTGTTCCTCTGCTGTGAACTCCGCGGTCATGACCAGTGTGTCGCCATTCTAGTCGCTTCTGCGACAATAACAAGGAAAGGTTGCTGACGATCAACCGAGCGGTTCCGGCGCGCACGTCAACCCGACCAACGAATCGAGCAAGCCGCGCCGGCGCGAGAACAAGCGGACCAAGGGATCCATCAACGCCGGCCGATAGACCGCAAAGCGCATAAGCGAGTTGAGAGTCATGCGGCGGCGAAACGCGCGCTGACAACGCCGCTCGTAGCGGGGCAAGAATTTTGCCGACAGGTCGTTGGCGGCCAGCGCCTCGCCGACGACCTCGGCCGCCAACAAACCGCTTCGCATAGCACAGTAAATGCCTTCGCCGGTGACCGGTTCGC